>CAMLFX010000001.1 GCA_946479435.1 uncultured Sphingobacteriales bacterium
GAGGGAGTTGCTGCATAAATATCATTTCCCGCAATAGTAATTCCCCTAATGGGTATCTGTTGGTTGTCTTTAGAAAATTCGTAGGTTTCTTTGATCTCACTTTTTTCAAGGTTTATGACCACAATTCCGGCATCGGTACTTAAATATGCCAGTCCGGCATCGGTATAAATATGATTGATGGTCTTACTGCCTGTTACTGCTTTCAATTTTAAATCGGGCAGATTAATAAAGCTACCGTCTTTAAATAGGTCAATATTGCTATTGGCGTATGCAAGTATTACAGTTTGCGTGCTGTTATCGTACCCTATGTAAGACATACCAACATCCGACATGCCTTCCACCTTGCTGTACGGTGTAATTTCTTTTGACGCCAGATTGTAGGTATAAAAGCTTTCAGGGGTGGCGACAAATGCGGTTACCCCATCGCTAGCTACTGAGATTGCCTTGTTATATGGCAAGTGCGAACGCCATTGGCCTATGACCCTATCTTGTGCCGATAGTGATGCTGCGGATAAAAGAGAAAACGATAATAGAGATAAAAGGTGCCTGATTTTCATAATATACTGCTGCTATCAAATGTACTGAAATTTAAAACGTTGCAATAATTTCAAATATTGCCCGGCGCAGCACTTCTATTATAAGAAATATTACATGCTACAGGTTGTTAAGAATGAACTCAATGGTTCTTGGAAAATAAAAATGTTCAAGCTTGTGTATATTACCGGCAAGCATTTCAGGAGTATCGTTTTCTCCAATGCTGCACCTTGCCTGTAGTATTATATTGCCACTATCATACACCTCATTCACATAATGAATAGTAATACCTGACTCTTTTTCACCGGCACCAACTACTGCCTGGTGCACGTGCTGGCCATACATGCCTTTACCGCCATATTTGGGTAACAGCGCCGGATGTATATTAATGATCTTGCCGGGAAATGCATTGATGAGCGCATCCGGCACCTTCCATAAAAAACCAGCTAATACAATAAGAGATGGCTTAGCCTGCAGTATTTGTTGCAATAGTTCAGGCTGCTTAAACGTTTCTTTATTGATGAGTAATGTAGGTATCCCCTCCTCTTCTGCTATTTTTAGCACACCTGCGCCCGGTTTGTTGCACACTATCAGCGTTACCTGTGCCAACTTTGTTTTCTTAAAATATTCTATAATTGCCTTGGCGTTAGTACCACCACCCGATGCAAAAATGACTAGAGAATGCATATGTATCAACTAAGCATCAAAAGTAGTAAACCCCTAACGCTTATAAGCATTCTATGTTGATGTTCTTGCAATTTTTTAATTTACAGCATGAGCAGCGACAAACTAAGGTTAGATAAATACTTATGGGCTATCCGTATTTTTAAAACACGCAGCCAGGCTACAGCGGCATGCGACGAAGGCAAAGTGAAATTTAAAGGTGCTAATGTAAAGCCTGCAAGGGTTGTGGCTATTGGCGACAGATATGATATAAAAGCACAGGAACGTAAATGGACCATTGAGGTAACAGGCCTTCTACAAAGCAGGGGTAATTATGAAGTTGCTATACAGAACTATGTTGATATTACCTCGGAAGAAGATAAGCAATTGAATAAAGTACTTACTTCGAGTTTTTATACGGGTAAGCGCCTAAGCAAAACAGGCCGCCCCACTAAGAAACAGCGGCGCGACCTGAATGATTTATTAGGAGAAAGCGATGATTAATATATCAGTACAGAATTATCTGGCTTAGCAAGGAACCATGTTACACCAATGTCCAAGCTACGGTAAATACCTTTATCTGTAGCCAGGTAAACCAGTTCTACAATTCTGTCGTTTTTATATAAGTTACTTTTTGATGCAATACCTCTTATTACGGCACCCGCGTCAAGACCACTATTAACGCCTTCAAGATTTGTGCTATTAAGCGGTAAGCGGAATAAGCCATCTCTTACCGTACCAACCAGTAGCGCCTGGCCAAATACAGGTTGCATACACAATACCTGTGCACCTGTTGGTAAGCCGGTATATGGCTTCCAGCTGTCACCCTTATCTTCACTAAAGAAAATGCCTTTAGCGCCTGAAGAATCAGCAGCAACAAGCGTATTGCGCAAGTGCGAGATAAAGAATTTACCACCTGCAGGCAGGTCTTTATTCTTTTTTTCTTCCCAAAATGCATTAACGTCAGGTTTTATAAATATCCGGTTATTCACATAATCGTAACCTGCTACAGCACCATCATCTAACAATGCAAAAGAAGTCATCAATACATTGCCTGATAGTGTAGGAGAAAATGCATTATCAACCTTCCAGGTATTCGCTTTGCCATTTGAATCGCTATAAATCACACCCTTGCCCTGGTTACCAGCCATATATATACGGTGTTGATCAGGTACATCTAAAACCATAGACTGGTTGAAAGCTATAGGGCTAATATCTATTCTTATAGGATTGAATTGCAGTGTGGTATTATCCTTATGGTCTAAACTCCATAAGCCATTACTTTGTGCCCATATAACATTTTCGCCCGAGGTAGCGATAGCACGCCCTGGCAGGCCCGATGGATCGAATACAGTACGGTATGTATTGCCATCATTAGTATTAGTTATTTGGCCGAATGTATCAACAATATATAAAGAATATGGCTTTATTATGATCTGACCATTGTCAACAACAAGTGGTTCCCGCTTTCCGCAGCTTTGTATTACCAGCGCAGAAAACGCTACTAAAGCGAGTTTATAGATTGAAGAATGATTGCCCATTTCTGATGAAAATTTCATCAAGTTTATAAAAAATAGTTAACAAATCAAAGGCCACCCAATTTGTTGTATGTTATATAAACCGCCTGTTAAAGATATTTATTATAATTAATGATTATTTGTAAAGGGTGGCGGTTAAATTTGGATCTTTTTCCAGTTCACTCATCCGAACGGCAAAATCTATCATTTGCAATAGCGAATTCTCATTTTTATTCATAAAATCGGCAGACATATTATACCTAAAGCTGCCATTATTGAATTCGCCACCATACATTGTTACTTTACGCAGCAAATTTTTGGTTTGTACAAACATCATAGAGTCTTTCGCTGAATGCATATCTGACGGGTTGAAGCTATTAAGCATACGCTCTATATTTATATACATACCAACAGGGTGGTTGAGCGTTGAGCTAATATTTTCATCCTTTTTTTCTTTTTTATTGGCCTCCTGTAAAAAAGCTTGTACCTGGGCAGCATCATTACCGCAAACCAGGTATTTATCGTTGGTGATAAGTGTTATTGGTGTTTGGCTAGCCGCAAGAGCATAAGTATTAGGTCCTGTACTTCTCAACGCTTTATTAACTACTGCCAGTTGCAATAGTTTATTGAAGTTTTCCTTCTTACCTATTTTAAGCACGTATAAAAAGTGTGCATCGGGTTTATAACCTTTTTGTGCTGTTACACTATCTATGCCAGTGGCAGTGTTGTAATAAGTAGCTATGGCAGTTGAATCTTTTTTTACGGAAAAATCGTTTACAACGAAAGCCATGTCACCCGTCACAGCATCAAAAATATAGTCGGCAGAAAGATTTTGCTGCGATAAGGCCAGATTTACAAAACCCAGCAGTCCCATTTTATCCAGCGTGCCTTTTAGACCCTTGGGAGACAGGTGCCATGTGAAAGCCATATCAGGCTGCTGTAATGGCAGCATAGCTATCATTTCTTTACTGGCGGCTTCTTTGCCCATTTCTTTTGCTACTTCATTCATCTCTTCAGGTGAATAATAAAACATGTCGCCGGTTATTTTCCCTTTTTCAAAATCGAACCCTGCAGCGAAAGCAGCATCTTTCCATAGTGCGTTAGAGATATTGATACCCATCATTCCTGACATGCCTTGCGCACTATATGAGCTCATTACTTCATCGTAATTTACCCATACTGTTATATCATGGCCGGCAGTTTCCAGTTTGGTAAAGCGTTTGTTTTCTGCCAGTGAATTTTCTTTTTTAATGCTGAATGCATTATCCATCTCGGCTTGCAGTTGCGTTTCATCAATTGCAGGAGGTTGTTGCAGGGCCAGGGTATCGGCAACTATAATGGTAGTGTCCGAGTCATCACCATCTATATTGTTCATATACTGCGCAACGGAATAATCTTGCGGTACTTGTATAGTGTTCATTATAATCAGCAAATCCTTATTCCATCCTGTGTACATACCATTGGCCAGCATTGCTTCTTTTCGTTGGCCTTTTGCTTTTACCGTAACATTGGGAAATGCTTTTTTTACGTATACCTCCCATTTATCCACATCTTCAAGCGATATCAGCGCAGTAACACGGTTACCGTTGCTGAATCGTTTATCCGATTTCATATAGATATAGCTCACACTATTCAACTCTATGCCTATCGCTTCAGGGTCTATACTGGTATTATTATCTGCCAATTTTCTTTTCTTCAATTCCTCCAGCAATTTGCTGCCGGTTATAGCATTCCAGGCTATTTTTTTGCCTATTTCGTTTGTATGTATGCCTATGGCAACTACTGCGTTTTGGGGAATGAAGCGTACATTATCAGGTACGCTGTTGCAGCTGCCTAAAAGTATTATTGCAAACAGGAAAACTATTGAATGAAAATGGCGACGCATAGAGCAAGTATATGTTAGGTTATAAAATTAAACTATGTTTTGCTTATTAAAACAATGCCGCACAATTGTGCGGCATTGGAAAGTATATCGTAGCTGAACGGAAAAAGTTACAGCCTGGCAAAAATTAATTAGAAAGGAAGGTCATCTACACTTTCCGGCGATGGATTGTAGAAGTTAGGGGTACCAGCATTATTACCACCCATGTTGGTGCCGTTGTTATTGTACGCAGGTGTGCTTTGCTGCGATGGCATATTTGCACTAGCTGCTTCTATTCTCCAGGCATCAAGGTTGGTAATATAATTTACTTTACCATCGCGCTCCCACTTATTGCCTTTTATGTTGAAGTTTACTTTTATGCTATCGCCTTCGTTAAAACGGTCCAGTATCTCACATTTATTTTGAACCAGCTGCATTTTGGCGTAGTTGGTGTACACATTGCCATTTATTTCTTCCGCCAGTTCCATTACAAATTCACGTTTCTTAAATCGCTCACTTACTTGCTGTGTGTCATATTTTACCAATAATTTGCCTGTTACTTCTAAGCTCATTTTACTAAATTTTATTATTAATTACTTATCAAAAAAATACAAGGTGTAAAGATACTAAGATATGAGATGCCTGTAAATAAAAAAAGCGCCATAAGACGCTTTTTTTGTTGAAAACGGGAGATAAATGGGGCTCGAACCCACGACCCTCAGAACCACAATCTGATGCTCTAACCAACTGAGCTACTACCTCCATCTTTGTTCCGGAGGGCAAAGGTAGTAAATTTCTTAATTCCACAACCAATGAAGAAAAGGATATTTACAAGCCCTACTTACTATATGAAAATCTTTTTTAACAAAATATCCATAGGTAAGCTATTATATTTGCGCTCTAATTTCCATTTATGATAAAGCGCTTCGCCTTTTTGATGGCGGCAGTATTGTTGCCCTATATGTCCCTATGGGCACAAGAGGTAGAAAAAGGTAGTACAAAAACAAAGAGCACGATTGAGAAGCCATCGCGCGATTTTTTGATGCTGCAATTTACCTATGAAGGCTGGGTAAAGCCCGATAGCATACATACTACAGGTATTGGCAGGGGCTTTAATGCATATATCTGTTATGATTTTCCTATTAAAAAATCTAACTTCAGTTTTGCATTGGGCCTGGGTGTTGGCACATCAAATATATACCTGAACAATCAGGAGATCAATGCAACCGATACAGCGCGTGACCAGGCGGTTTTTCTAGCTGAAACACGTGATTATAAAAAATATAAATTGACTACAGCCTACCTGGAGGCGCCTTTCGAACTGCGCTTTTTTGGGAATAAAGAAAACAGGAATAAAGGGTTTAAAGCAGCTATTGGGCTGCGTGTAGGCACGCTTATAGGTGCGCACACCAAGGCTAAGCTGAATGAAACAAAATCGCTTGAGAAGGTTGTGACCAAGCAATATTTAGAGTCCTGGCGTGTGGCCGGTACCGCACGTATTGGTTGGGGTAATTTTTCAGTAATGGGCACTTACAATTTGGTTAATCTATATAAAGAAAATGTAGGCCCGGTAATTACACCATACTCAATTGGTATCTGCCTTACGGGCTTATAGTGCAAGCAACAATATTAATTTTTAAAGCCGCCATTGGCGGTTTTTTTATATTTCGTAGGCGGCACCTTCAATTGTTGCCTGCACATTAGGAAATATTGTGGCAGCTTCATCCTGAAATGCCAGTACATCGCGGTATTTTGAAGAATAATGCCCAAGCAGCAATTGCTTGGCTCCTGCTAAATAAGCTATTCTTGCAGCCTCTATTGCAGTACTATGAAAACGGTTTTTAGCTTTTTCCGCATCGGCATGTAAATAGGTACATTCATGGTAAATAGTGTCAGCACCTTTTATGTAAGGTATTATGGCTTCACTATATACAGTATCTGCACAATATGCATATTTTTTAGGGCTGGGGCCTTCTTCAGTCACCCATTCATTCTTTACTATACTGCCATCTTTACGCTCATAGTCAGCGCCTTGTTTTATTTTATCGTAATAGTATGCAGGTATCTCGTACTCCCTGCATTTATCGGGCAATAGCTTGCGCCCTTTTGTTTTCCGTTCTATTAAAAAACCATGGCAGGTTATACGATGATTGACCGGGAAACAGGTTACGGAAAATTCTTTAGTATCAACCAACATTTCGCTGCCCTCGGGTAAAGGATGGAAATGCAATGGATATGCCAATTCAGTATCGGCCACATGCAGAATATCGTTAATGATTTTTTTGAGGTTGGCAGGAGCATATAAGTGCAAAGCAGCGGTGCGGCCTAATAAACTCATACTGTTAAGAAGGCCCGGCAGGCCAAAATAATGGTCGCCATGAAGGTGACTTATGAATATATGGTGCATTTTGCGCCACCTGAAACCAAATCGCTGCATTTGTATTTGAGTAGCTTCGCCGCAATCCAGTAATATGTCTTCGCCATAAACCGATACAATTTGCGAGGTGGGATGACGGCCAAAAGCCGGTAATGCAGAATTATTACCTAGTATGGTTACTTTCATAATATTGTTACTCCCCTTGTTCTTCTTCCCCAAATAAATCACGTTCCAGTATTTCCATACTTATTATATCTATTGCTTCATCATAAGTAGGTGCAATGTTGATAATGCTATCTACTTCAGTTTGTTTAAGGGCAATAAATACTTCAGGCTGTATGTTGGTAAAAACCAGCGAATGGTTTTTACTGTAAAGGGCCGCATGTATATCTGCCAGGCTGCTAAGCGCATCTGCATCAGCATCTATACAGTTATGAAGATCTACAATAAAATTCTGACTGCCGCTTTCGGTAAGCTCCTTACATTTTTGGCTTAAAGCACCTGTCAAATTAGCATCTGCATGATTGGTAATCGGCGTTATTTGTATATAGGTTGGCTTGGTATCAATTTTGAATTCCATACACTGACAGTTTTTTGGTAGCGATAAGTTTATCTTAAAACCAAGGCTAAAATTAACATATCTCTCCTATTATTTGTTTCGTATATTTAGTAGAGAGTTCATTCGGCAAAGGCAATATAGATATAGCAAAACCCAATACTGAACGACTTGTATAATATTTAATTTTACTAAAAACAAGGATAGGACAAATGGATTCAAATTTCTCACCCAAAGTCAAAGAGATCATTTCCTACAGCCGCGAAGAAGCCCTCCGGTTAGGTAACGATTTCATTGGTACAGAACACCTGTTGCTGGGGCTGATTAGAGAAGGAGATGGGTTGGCTGTTCGCGTACTGCAAGCATTACAGGTTGATCTGTTTGACTTGCGAAAAGAACTGGAAGTAGCTATTAAAGACAAGAACAACAAGCCTTTAGCTAATATAAACAGTTTACCCCTCACAAAGCAGGCTGAAAAAGTAATTCGCATTACAGTGCTGGAAGCAAAGGCATTGAAAAGCACAACGGTAGAAACGGAACACCTTATGCTTTCAATACTTAAAAACAAAGAAAACGTTGCTACGCAAATACTTCATCAGTACGATGTTGATTACGAACGTTTTAAGAGTGAGCTAAGCATTCTGCAAGGCGATGCGCCCCGCGGAGACTACGGCAGCGATCCGGGATCGGAAGAATTTGAGGAAGATGATGAACGCCGCCAGTTTCAACAGCAGCGTCGCCAGGCTGGCAACGCAAAATCTAAAACGCCGGTTTTAGATAATTTTGGTCGTGATATTACCAAATTAGCCGAATTGGGCAACTTAGACCCCATTGTTGGCCGGGAAGAGGAAATTGAGCGTGTGTCTCAAATTCTTTCACGCCGCAAAAAGAATAACCCGATATTGATAGGGGAACCCGGCGTGGGTAAAACGGCTATCGTAGAAGGTTTAGCCTTGCGTATCGTTCAAAGAAAAGTATCGCGTGTACTGTTCGATAAACGCGTTATCAGTTTAGACCTTGCTGCCCTGGTAGCAGGTACCAAATACCGTGGCCAGTTCGAAGAAAGGATGAAAGCTATCATGAACGAACTGGAAAAGAACAAAGACGTGATTCTCTTTATAGATGAGATACACACTATTGTAGGCGCTGGTGGTGCTTCGGGCTCGCTCGATGCTTCGAACATTTTTAAGCCGGCACTGGCCCGCGGAGATCTCCAATGCATTGGTGCATCTACACTGGATGAATACCGTATGTATATTGAAAAAGACGGTGCATTAGACCGTCGTTTCCAGAAAGTACTTATAGAACCACCAAGTGTTGATGAAACAATAACTATACTGAATAACATACGTTCTAAGTATGAGGATTTCCATAACGTTACCTACGATCAGGATGCCATTGAAGCTTGCGTAAAACTGAGCGACCGCTACATGACCGATCGCCTGTTGCCCGATAAAGCGATAGACGTAATGGATGAAGTAGGCGCACGTGTACACCTGAAGAACATCAACGTTCCGCAAAGTGTACTGGACCTGGAAAAGAAAATAGAAGAAATAAAACAAGAAAAGAATAAGGTTGTAAAAAGCCAGCGTTTCGAAGAGGCAGCGGCACTGCGCGACAAAGAAAAACGACTGGGCGAAGAACTGGAAAAAGCAAAGACAGATTGGGAAGAAGAAAGCAAGCATAAGCGCTACCCGATACATGAAGAGCATATTGCTGAAGTGATAAGTATGATGACCGGCATACCTGTTATGCGTATGGTGGAAGCAGAAAGTGCCAAACTGCGCCGCATGGGCGATGACCTGAAAGGCGCAGTAGTAGGACAAGATGAAGCAATACTGAAAATAGTAAAGGCAATACAGCGTAACCGTGTAGGGCTTAAAGATCCCCGTAAGCCTATTGGCTCATTCATATTCCTGGGCCCAACAGGTGTAGGTAAAACAGAGTTGGCCCGCGCACTTGCACGCTACATGTTCGATAGCGACGACGCGCTGATACGTGTAGATATGAGTGAATACATGGAGAAATTCTCACTCAGTCGCCTTATAGGTGCGCCTCCGGGATATGTGGGTTATGAAGAAGGTGGACAGCTGACTGAAAAAGTACGCCGTAAACCATATTCTGTAGTGTTGCTTGACGAAATTGAAAAGGCACACCCGGATATATTCAATATCCTGTTACAAGTGCTGGATGATGGTCAGCTGACTGATGGACTGGGCCGCAAAGTAGACTTTAAGAATACTTTGATCATTATGACGTCTAACATTGGTGTACGTCAGTTGAAAGATTTTGGTACGGGTGTAGGTTTCACTACAGCAACCAAAGCAGAAAATGTAGAAGATGCCAACCGTGGTGTGATAGAAAAAGCACTGAAACGCACCTTCTCACCAGAATTTCTGAACCGTATCGACGATGTAGTCATATTCAATTCGCTTACTGAAGAGCATATTGCACTGATCATCGATATAATTATGAAAGATGTGTTGAAACGATTGAACACATTGGGCTTTACGTTAGAACTAACAGCTTCTGCTAAAAAATTCATAGCTGAAAAAGGTTACGATGTTCAGTTTGGTGCAAGGCCGCTGCATAGGGCAATACAGAAATATCTGGAAGACCCGCTGGCGGAAGAAATACTAAACCATCGCATAAAAGAAGGCGATAGTGTAGAAGCAGACTATAGCGAAGAAGAAAAGAAAATAGTATTCTCTATTAGTCAAATAATTAAGAAAGAAGAGCCTTCTGCTTCTGCAGAATAACCTTTTTAAACAAGTAATATAAAAGGGAGGCATTGCCTCCCTTTTCGTTTTATTCAAAGGCATGAAGTTTTATTCTTGCTGATAAAAGATGATAACTATGAAAACAAAGCACGTAGCCATACTCACCGAAAATGGTTTTGAACAGGAAGAACTTACATCGCCTAAAGAGGCACTGGAAAAGGAAGGATATACGGTACACATTATTTCGCCGCAAAAAGAAAAAGTAAAAGGCTGGAACCATACCGACTGGGGTATAGAGCTACCTGTAGATAAACATATTGATGAAGTAAAGACAGATAGCTATGACGCTCTTGTTTTGCCGGGTGGCGTTATAAACCCCGATAAGCTGAGGCTAAATGAAAAGGCAGTGTCATTTGCAAAAGAAATGCTGCAATCGGGCAAACCTGTTGCAGCTATTTGTCATGGTCCGCAAACCCTTATTGAAACAAAATTGTTGGCAGGTAGAAGAATGACTTCTTACCCTTCCTTGCAAACTGATTTAAAAAATGCAGGTGTAAACTGGGAAGACAAAGAGGTGTTAATAGATAACAACCTGATTACCAGTCGTAAGCCCGCTGATCTTCCTGCTTTTAACCGTGAGTTAATAGCTGCATTGAGCAAATGATTTATTAGCTAAAAAAGCTAAGTATATACCCAACATAACATAACTTTAAGCTCGTCTATATATAGCCAGATAGCTTATTAGTTAAAGTATGGTGAAAAATTTAGCGTTTTTAATAGCGCTTATATTACCTTTTTTTGTGAAGGCACAAAATCTCGTCCCCAACCCGGGCTTCGAGGTAATGAATAATTGCCCGAACAATATAGGCAGTATAGACTTTTCACCCACATATAGCAGCTTTCCTACCGTTGATGGATGGATAAGCCCAATGCAATCAGGCTCTCCTGATTATTTTAACAGTTGCGCCGCAGTAAGTAGTGGAGTGCATGTACCTGAGGCCACATTTGGCTATCAGTATGCACATACAGGCGATGCCTTTACCGGTATCATTGCCTGGCAGGCAACAGTTGATAACGGACACTGGAAAGATGATTTTCGGGAATATATTCAGTGCAAATTATTAGCACCTATGATTGCAGGCCGACGCTATTGTGTTAGCTTTTATGTTAGTCCAACCGTTAGCCCGGCTTTTCCTGATTTCAATTATGTTTCGCTCGATCAGGTAGGACTGCATTTTTCCGACGCGCAAATTGTTCAAACGTCGGGAGGTAATATGACACTATCTTACAGTGTGGTAAATACCCCCGGCAGCTATATACTTGACACCGGTGGTTGGGTGAAGATAAACACCATATATACAGCAACAGGTGGTGAAGAGTGGATGACCGTAGGTGTTTTCAATACCGGTGGCGTTCCTAATTTCATTCAGGCATCGCCAATACCGGCCAATCCTGGGTTTAGTACCTATCGTAGCTACATGTACTTCGATGATTTTAGTGTAATACAGATAGGTAATGCGGATACCGAAAAAATAGTGCATGAAATAGCACTCTGCGATACGAACGCTATTTCTGTCGATCTTAAAAGTAGTGGTTTAGATGGCACTTATGAATGGAACTCAGGTGGCCATGCCAACCAGGTGAATATTACAAAGGAAGGCACCTACTGGTGCAGGTCGGCCGCCGATTGCCATTTTTATATAGATACATTTCATGTCTACTTCGATCCCGGTGTAAAACTCTCTCTTGGCAAAGATACTGGCACCTGCAATAATGAGCCCTTAACTATAAAAGCCAACAGTGGCTTCAGTAATTTTTTATGGAGCACGGGCGAAACAACAGACCGTATTTTAATAAGCCAAACAGGTAAGTACTATCTTACTGCCAACAATCAATGTGGTATTCAGGCAGATACTATCAACGTTTATGTACAATCGCCAACACCACCACCTGTTTTGCGCGACACTATGGTTTGCCAGAATAGCGACCAGATAACTATTCCGGCTGAAGGTGAAAACATAACATGGTATTCAAGTAAAGAAAGTGTGATAGGCAACCCTTATCAACCGTATTTATACACAAAGCAACCGGGCGATAATATTGTGTACGCTACACAAAAAATAGGCTATTGCGAAAGCGATAAAGCTGCTGTTCATGTATATGTAAAGTACACGCCAAAGGAAGAAATGCCGAATAGCATAACAATGTGTGAAAAATACAGGGTACCTATTGGCAACCAGCTTGAAGATGTAACGTATAAGTGGAGTACCGGTGAATCAGTTTGTTGTATTACACCCAATCGCGAAGGTGTATATAGGCGCGCCGTAAATAACGAATGTGGTACCTATATCGATAGTATTAATGTTACGCTTTCAGAATGCGACCAATGTATTGTAGTGCCTAATGCATTTAGCCCCAATCATGATGGTAAGAACGACCGCTTCAATGCAATAATTACATGTCCTGTTGACAGGTTTGAGATGAACATTTATAACCGCTGGGGTAATAAAGTATTTACCACTACAAATGCAGACGAAGGTTGGGATGGCAGTTATAAAGGCACTCCGGCTGAAGCAGGAACTTATGTTTACTTATTGGAATATCGCTCTTCATCTACTTTCCGTACCAATACCATCAAGGGTAACGTTACCCTTTTCCACTAGCATTTTCTTTTTCGGGAAATTTTATAGCTAAAAATGGCCGCATGTAGCTAACGCGGTTATCTATCAGTAACTTTGCGCACTTCATGCGCCACAGGTACACTATAGCATTAGTTGGTAATCCTAACAGCGGGAAAAGTTCTCTTTTTAATGCTCTTACGGGCTTAAACCAGAAAGTGGGCAACTTCCCCGGTGTAACCGTTGATAAAAAAACAGGTATTACCCGCATAAGTAGCGATATAGTTGCTGATGTTATAGACTTACCCGGTACCTATAGCTTATACCCTAAAAGTGCTGATGAACAAGTAGCCTGCCAGGTATTGCTGAATAAGAATAACGAAAGTTACCCCGATCTTGTAATAGTTATTGCAGATGCATCGAACCTGAAACGCAACCTGCTTTTTTGTTCGCAGATTATGGATCTGAATATTCCTGTGGTCATAGCGCTTACCATGAATGATATTGCTGCCAGAAAAGGTATAGTGATAGACGTGCCTGGGCTGGAGCGCGCTATGGGTGTACCTGTAGTAGCAATAAACCCCAGGAAGAATAAGGGGATAGCGCAACTGAAAAAAACAATAAGTGACGTAAAAAATAGCGCACAAGTTAGGAGCGGCGAGTTTTTAAGCACAAAAGAACTGACGGGCGAATGGATAGAGGAACTAAAAGAAATAGGCGGAACAGATAGCTATTATGCCGCGCTGCACATAGCCTGCAACCATAGCGAGCTTAACTATTTACAGGCGGCACAACGTATACGTATTGCTGCACTTCTGGATGAAGTTAAGTTTAATAAAGCGAACGTGCAGGCACGCGAAGTAATGGAACGGTACAAGAAGATAGGCACTGTTATGCAGCAATGTGTGGCTGAAGAAAACCCGCTACGACGGTATGTTTTAAGCGAACGCATTGATAAAGTATTGCTGCATCCTGTATGGGGTAATATTATTCTTCTAGTGGTGTTGTTCCTCTTATTCCAAAGCATTTTCTGGCTGGCAGAATTCCCTATGGGATGGGTAGAACAGGGTTTCAAAATATTGAGCGAATGGTTGGCTACGGTAATGCCCGATAATCTTTTCAGGGATCTTCTGATAAATGGGTTGCTAGCCGGGCTAAGCGGTATAGCTGTATTTGTACCGCAGATCATGATACTTTTCGGCCTTATCACTGTTTTGGAAGACAGTGGCTATATGGCGCGTATCAGCTTTCTTACCGACCGCTTAATGCGTAGCGTAGGCTTGAATGGCCGTTCGGTAATGCCGCTTATTAGCGGCATGGCATGCGCAGTACCGGCAATCATGGCCGCACGTACCATACAAAACCGTAAAGAGCGGCTGATAACAATATTGGTAACGCCGCTTATGAGTTGCTCAGCACGCCTGCCTGTTTACCTTATACTCATAAGCCTTGTTGTGCCCGATAGGAAACTGCTTATCTTCAACCTGCATGGCTTGGTGCTGATGGGTTTGTATTTATTTGGCTTTTTTATGGCCCTCTTAGTATCCTACGTTCTCAGCTTTATTGTGAAAATAAAAGAGCGTACTTTCTTTTTGATGGAATTGCCTGTTTATCGCGCACCTCGCTGGAAGAATGTTGGCATTACAATGGTGGAAAAGGCAAGGATATTTATTACCGATGCCGGTAAAGTAATTATTGTCATCTCTCTTGTTTTGTGGGCGCTGGCGAGCTTTGGGCCAACTGCACGCATGGATAAAGTAAACGCTACCTATGCGCAGCTGTTGCAAAAACATCCTGATAGCGTTCAGCTTCAATATGATAAAAACACAGCAAAACTGGAAAATTCGTATGCCGGTATAATGGGTAAAGCAATAGAACCTGCTATACGTCCCTTAGGCTACGATTGGAAAATAGGTGTGGCGCTCATTACTTCCTTTGCTGCGCGTGAAGTATTTGTAGGTACTATGGCCACGTTGTATAGTGTAGGGCAGGACAACAACGATGCCACCCTGCGCCAGAAAATGGCTAACGCACGCCGCGATGACGGTACAAAAGTATATACACTTGCTACGGGCATCTCATTGCTTATTTTCTACGTGCTGGCTATGCAATGCATGAGCACACTTGCAATTGTGAAACGGGAAACCGGGAGCTGGAAATACCCGGTTGCCCAGTTCTTATATATGTCGGGTCTTGCCTATCTGTGCGCATTCATTGCATACCAATTGTTAAACTGATGTTACTGTAATTCAATTCGTTTGTTAAAGGCGCTCTTTTTTTTCTTATAATATATAAATCGTATGAAATTACATGCTGATATAGACTGTTAGCAAGCAGTCATCTTTATGCAAGAGATAATCGATTTTTTAAGAAACCTATTCGATACCCCGTCTTTTCCTACGCGTTGGCAATCCAACAATTGGTCGGGGTTCTATGGTGTGCTGCATATACTAAGCGATCTGTTTATATGGGCAGCGTACCTTGCTATACCCATCATTATTATACGTTTTATAGTAGCAAGGAAAAAACGTTTATCGTACAACATTCTGTATATACTTTTCGCAGCGTTTATCCTTACCTGTGGTTTTGCCCATCTTATTGATGCATTTATTTTCTGGATGCCGGTATATAAGGTAAGTGCTTTCTTTAAAGCAGGTACTGCTATCCTTAGCTGGATAACTGTATTTGTATTGTTAAGAATATTACCTGCTGCAATACTGCTAAAAACACCACAGGAGCTTGAAGAGGAAATGAAAAAGCGGCACAGGGCTGAAGAAGAAACACTAAAAAAGAATAGACAACTGCAGGAAGCTGAAAAAATTGGCAAAATATGCTATGGCGAATGGGATCCATTCAGCGATACAATTGTAATGACCGATTTTGGTTATATTATCTATGAATTGCCTAATAAAACCAGACTTAATTCACGCGACTTTCTTGCCTATATACACCCCGACGATAAAGCGAATATAAACCGCATCATTCAAAAGATACAGGCAGGCAGCAAGTTCGAAACCATCAACTATCGTATCATTTTACCCGGAAATCGTATAAAGCACATTAAAATAAACGGTGAGGTTATCTTCAATTTTCAAAATGAAGTAAGTCGGTTTATTTGCACCATACAAGATGTAACAGAGCAATATACCAATCTCAGGTATATAGAAGCACAGAACGAACAGCTGAAAGATATTGCGTGGATACAATCGCATAAAGTACGTGGCCCGCTTGCCACTATCATGGGTCTTGTAGATATACTGAATGAAAACCACTTATCGGAAAAAGATAAGGATATGGTAATGGAAGGCTTGAAAATGTCTTCAGCCAGTCTCGACGATGTTATTAAAGAGATTGTCTCTAAGAGCGAAGCCCTGAAGATACCTGCAAAGGCCAGCTAATTTTTGTTGTTTTTACATAGCAATAAGCCTGATACCTATATGGTATGGATTTTGTGTTTTGAAAAGCTTAATGCTTAGCAAAACATATATGAGGGTAAAAAACATTATTGGCTTTATTGCCATCTGCATACTATTTACAGCCTGCGCCAATCCACAAAACTTAGTTTACCAGGATGTAAAGAATTTCCGCATACTGAACCTTAGCCTGCAGCCGGATATTGGTATGGATATACAATTTTACAACCCCAATACTTTTGGCGTTACAATGAAAGAAGCTGACATAAATGTATTTATCAATGATAAAATGATAGGCACCGGCAGGCTACAGCGTAGCTACGATGTGCCGGGCGCTGATACTTTTCTTTTGCCGGTAGTTTTGAAGGCCGACCTTAAGAGCTTGTTTTCTAATACATACTCTATTCTTTCCAACAGGTTGGTAACTGTAAAGCTGAAGGGGCATGTGAAAGCCGGTAAAAGAGTATTCTTAAACATCCCCATCAATTACGAGGGTAAGCAGCAACTAGATGTAGTTGACTTTAAATAACGTGTATTAAAACTCGTTTTTCCACATCATACTTTCAATTGGCTTATTAGGCTGGTCACTGTACTTGGCGTTTTTCTTTTGGTTGTATTTGGTTTCTATTTCTCCGTCTACCGGGAAGTAGATAAGCTGGCCAATAGGCATACCCTTATATACTTTTACCGGTTGTTTAACTGATATTTCCAGTGTCCAGTTACCGCAAAAACCTACATCGCCTTTACCTGCTGTGGCATGTATATCTATACCCAGGCGCCCTGTGCTCGATTTTCCTTCCAGGAAAGGTACGTGCGCATGCGTTTCAGTGTACTCAAGGGTAACACCCAGGTAAAATATATGCGGGTACAGTACAAATCCCTCGTCCGGTATCTCGAAAGTTTCTATCTGGTTGTGCTTTTTAGCATCCAGTATATGTTCTTTGTAAGTAGCAAGTGTTGAGCCCAGGCGTACATCGTAACTATTACTGCCTAGGGCATCCCTGTCGTAAGGAGCTATTTTGATAGTTCCTTTTTCCATTTCTTCCAGTATGCGCTTATCTGAGAGGATCATGCAGCAAATATAATAGGTATTGGGCTATGTACCAGTATTGGTACGGCAATGTTTGTAATCTGTGAATAATGCCTTATTTAACAAAAATGCCGCTATGAAAACAGCGGCATTTCATTTAAATGAGAGACGGAATAGCTATTTGCAGTTAGCGTTATAATCGCTAAATACTTCAGTACTCATTACTATCAGTTTATTACCCGAGCGGTCAACCGCTTGCTCTTTTACCAGCTTGTTTATACCGCTTCTCTTCTTTTCTTCTTTCGCAGGGTCGTAAGAAGCATAGCTACCCGATTCCAGTTTTCCTTTTACCATTTTGCAATCGCTGGTCAGGTCCTTTACATCAGATACTTTCAGCTCTTTAGCTCTCTCGTCTTCCTTTTGTACTATCAGTGTTGGGTTTTCCAGTAGTTCTTTTGTTTCTTTCTCCATACGTTCCACATCGCCCTTGCCAACTGCAAAAGCTGCGGGGTAGCCATACAAGCGAAATACGCTGATCTTGCCATTTACTAATACCTCAGCCATATGCCTGGTGCTCGATAAGTTTTTGATTGTTTTGAACGTGCCACCGGCGCCGTGGTTATCACTACCCATACCCTCTCTTATATTAGCATATTTTATCAATCTGAAATGATGCTCGGCTCCGTCTTCAATTGCTACATACTCTTTCAGATCATCGGTATCCCATACTTTTAGTTTTTGCCTTTTCTTATCGGGGTTAATATCGCTTTTGGCAATGAACTTTACCTTCTTTTGGTTTACCCAGGGGGTTTCAGTTGTACCCATCAGCCTTACAATACCTTCTACTTTTTCTCCTTTTTCGGTAATTATGTAGCCGTATTTTTCAGTTCCCCGTAGTTCATATTCTTCATCTTTATTGTCTTCTTGCGCACGTAGTGTGATAGTGGATGCCAGCAATGCTGCACACAGGATAAAATGCTTCATGTTGTTTTTTTATGTTTGATAAGTTTTTGAATCTTCTAACCCATAGAAGAGCTTAAAGGTATGGTAGCAAATCTTAAAAAAGATAAATTTGCCATTTATGCCTTTATATAAAGAATGGAAAAGTGATGTGTATAGCCTTTCGGCCATCTGGAAGATAGAAGAGCCGGAAAGTTTTTTTGTGGAGCGCACAGGTATGGCAAGCGACATAAAAAATGATAAACGCCGTATTGAACGGCTTGCAGGTCGCTTCTTGCTCAGGCACTTGAAAGAAGATTTTCCTCTTTTCAATATTCACCCCGATAAGCACGACAAACCCCGGGTGGACGATAATTTCTACTATTTTTCCATATCACATTCCTGGCCTTATGTAGCAGCTATGGTTAGCCCCGATGTAGAGGCGGGAGTAGATATACAGGTTTGGCACCCTAATATTGAACGTATCCAGCACAAATTCCTTTCTGAAGAGGAACTTTTATTTACCCAAAATAATTCAAAGTTTACTACGCTGGCATGGTGCGCGAAGGAAGCTGCGTATAAATGGCAAGGTCGCCGCGGAGTAGAATTTTTAGATCATTTGATCATAAATAACCTCGAAAAGAAAGGTGCTGAATATGTTCTCGATATTTACTGCCCACTGACTATCAATAACTTAACTTGTAATATAACTGGGCTTATTGAACCTGATTTTGCCTTCGCACAGGTTAAGCATGAAAGCGTAGTACACCCATTTTAATATTTATTAATATTAAGTATTTGATGATTTTAATGAAAAATTTGGACTGAAGTGACGAAAAATGTTACTTTTGTAAAAATCTTAATTCAATGTCATCATTACGCTATCTCGCACTGCAAGAACTAGCAGCTTCGGAAGAAAAGAAAGTTTCCGGCTACAATGGCAAGAAAATCACTGCCATGTTCAACAGCAATGTCTTCACCGGGCGCACCATGCGCGAGAACCTGAGCGATGAGGCCTACAAAAGCCTTATGAGTTCGGTTAAATCCGGTTCGAAGATCGATCGTAGAATGGCAGACCAGATCGCAGCCGGTATGAAGGCATGGTCTGAAGAAAGAGGTGTTACCCACTTTACGCACTGGTTTCAACCGCTTACTGGTACTACTGCTGAAAAGCACGACTCTTTCTTTACTATAAAAAGCGACGGTACTGCTATCGAACTTTTCGACGGTGATGCGCTGATACAACAGGAGCCCGATGCATCGAGCTTCCCGAACGGTGGTATCCGTGCTACTTTCGAAGCACGTGGTTATACCGCATGGGATCCTTCATCGCCTGCTTTTATTATGGAAAGCGGCCATGGTAAAACATTGTGCATACCTACTATATTCATAGCATACAATGGCGAATCGCTGGATCATAAAGCACCGCTGTTGAAATCGATCTCTGCTTTAGATAAAGCTGCAGTCGATGTATGTAACTATTTCGATAAGAACGTAACTAAGGTTATCGCTACTTTAGGTTGGGAGCAAGAGTACTTCGTAGTTGACGAAACCTTGGCTAACGCCCGCCCCGATCTGGTAATGTGCGGCCGTACACTGGTTGGCCATGCACCTGCAAAAGGCCAGCAACTTGAAGATCACTACTTTGGTTCTATACCTGAACGTGTGTACGAGTTCATGCAAGACTTCGAACAAGAGTCTTACAAGTTGGGTATTCCTTTGCGTACCCGTCACAACGAGGTTGCACCGGGCCAATTTGAATGCGCACCTATATTTGAAGAAGTGAACATAGCGGTTGACCATAACTCGCTGCTGATGGATGTAATGGCGAAAGTTGCTAAACGCCATAAACTGAAAGTATTGCTGCATGAAAAACCATTTGCCGGTGTAAATGGCAGTGGTAAGCACAATAACTGGAGCCTGGCAACCGATACCGGTGTTAACTTGTTAGCGCCTGGTAAAACACCACGTACCAACCTGATGTTCCTTACGTTCTTTGTGAACGCAATAAAAGCGGTACACGATCATGCTGATCTGATGCGTGCTGCTATTGCCTCTGCAAATAACGATCACCGCCTGGGTGCAAATGAAGCGCCCCCGGCTATCATATCGGTTTACATAGGTAAATACCTTACCGAAGTACTGAACGAAATTGAAACACGTGTAAAAGATAAATTCAGCGAACAAGATGAGGTTATCCTGAAATTGGATATTCATAAGCAAATTCCTGAATTGCTGATGGATAATACCGATCGTAACCGTACCAGTCCATTCGCCTTTACAGGTAATAAATTTGAATTCCGCGCGGTAGGTTCTACTGCCAACTGCGGTAGCCCTATGATGGTGCTGAACACAATTATGGCTGCTACATTAAAAGAATTCAAGAAAGAAGTGGACGCATTGATAGAAAAAGGTGAAAAGAAAGAAATAGCTATCATGCATGTATTGCGCAATTACATTGCACAATCGAAAAAAATACGTTTTGAAGGTGATAACTATAGTGAAGAGTGGGCTGAAGAAGCTAAAAAACGTGGGTTGAATAACTTTAAAACAACGCCTGAAGCATTAGACGCATACATTACGGAAAATGCTAAAAATCTCTTCTTCGATAACGGTATTTTTTCTAAAGTTGAACTGGAGGCCCGCCACGAAATAATGCTGGAAGAATATGTGAAGAAGGTGCAAATAGAAGCACGTATACTTGGCTACCTATGCACTAACCATGTATTACCGGCAGCTATCAATTATCAAAATACTTTGATAGAGAATGTACGCGGATTGAAAGAAGTTGGCTTGGGCGAAAACACTTACAAAGCGCAAAAGAACCTGCTTGAAGTGATCAGCAAGCACATACAGGATATTAACGATAACGTAGAAGCAATGATTGAAGCGCGCAAAAAAGCAAATGAAGTGGAAGATATGCACAGCCGCGCTGCAGACTATTGCAACAAAGTAAAAACCTACTTTGATAAAATACGTTATAGTGCCGATAAGCTGGAACTTGTTGTTGATGATAAACATTGGCCACTACCTAAATACCGCGAGCTGCTTTATTTACGTTAATAGTTTGGAATAATATATAAAAATGAAAGCCGCTTAATAAAAGCGGCTTTCATTTTTATGGTCAGCTTGCTTTATTTATACCTATAACCGCTATGCGATGAGAACATGGCAACCCAGTTATCGTTAGTTATAGATGCTGAGTGATATACATAAATATAAATGACGGGTTCTGCTTTATACTTATAGGTACCTTCTTTTATCTTCATATACGTTTTTTCAAGCAGCCCTTTTATTTTTTTATGAGATGCATCTTCACTTAATAGCAGCCTCATTAAAACCACTGTGCTGTCGGGCACTTCCGTTATCTTATCTTCAATAATTGTGTATTGGGGTAATTCGGTTTCTTCTGAAAATGATGGATCAATGAATTTTATTTTAACCAGTATAGCTACAATAGCCAACGCCACTATTATAAGTAGCATTTTCAAATATTTTCTCCAGTTGTTACGCATCAACTTTTAATAACTAATATCATGCCGACGCTACCACGATATTGTAACGCTATTGTTTGCAGGTATTGTTCCCCAGAGCATAGTTTCATTTTTATTACTGCACAACCTGGATTGCGGAGATGTATTGCCCCAGCTAATATTATTAGCCTGTATAGTTGGAATAATAAAGGTTAAGCCTTCAACAGGTTTAGTATCATTATTGGTCACTAATAACGAGCGTGGTGAACTGTATGTAAATATTAATGCAGATAACTGTTTATTGTAAGCAACAAATTCCTGCATATCAGGATTCCATATACTACCGCTGCGTACTTTCTTACTTAAAGCATCAACAAATATGCTCCATTCACTGTTCAGTTGTTTTGTTTTTTTATCGAACACACCATTGATATAAGGCAATGTGTTGAGTAAGTAGGTGTGGCCAATATGCAGTCCTTTTTCTGCTGTCAATTTATTTAATGCTGCAGGTGTATATGCATCTTGCGTATGTACCACCTCCTGGCTCGTAAATATAATAAGTTCACATACTTTATGCTGGGCAAGCGGTTGCTTGCTTTCTGTAAATAATACAGGGCTAAAATTTTCTAATTCTTTTGTAGTATAAGGCAATTGTTTACCCGATGAATATTTGAAAGCAATACGCATATCCTCTACCAACCCCGATATACTTTTTTTATTAAGAAGGTTTTTACGCGCAGCTCCTAATAATTTAACCAATGTAGATTTGCCTCCACTACCATTTTCATTGCGCTCAATTATAGTTTTTAAATAGTGAGCGGCAGTTCCCCATCTTCCGCGCAGTATGTTCTTTAATACACGTTGATATGAATTGCCGGTGCGACTAAAAATATTCAGCGACTGTGTTGCATCAACAGCTGCATCATAATACGACCATAGCGAAGTATAATTATGTGCTTTCAATTTACCCACTAATAGGTATTCTGTATTTTCACCACCGCCAACCGAATAGCAATATTTTAAATAACTGCCATGGTCTATCCATGTTTGGCAATCAAATTCTTTACTGATCTTAGCTAATGTCTCGGTAAAAGTTTGGCCATCTATATTCCCGGATTGGTTTAACGCATGTGGTGCTATTTCACTACCATCAGCATGCAATTCTTTTATCAGTTTATAATAAACATCATCTTCCAAACTCGCTGCAAGATTGACCTTATTATAATCAGACTTTTTTGCGAATACACCTTTCGTCAGTTTCAATCCCTTACCCTTCCAACCTTCTAAAAAAATTCGTAAGGTATCTGCCTGGTCATAATCACAGTGGTCTGTAATTACAAATCCCGCCTCAGCACCAAAAGGATATCTTGATAAAATTGGTACAGCTATATCATCAATCTGTGTTGTATGACTAAAGGAAAGTTCATAACAATGTCCCATAGGGCGCACACATACGGCATCCGATTCTCTTTCTGATTTGCGGTGCGACCAGGAGGGGTGTAGTGCGGCGGCGTCTAAGTATATATTAAGATCAAAATAAGTTTCTTCAGCTTTAGCACTATGGCTAAAAAAGCCTTTTGTATTAGTTATAAGATAGGATTTCCCATCGCACTGGTATTTTATATACAAGGGTGTCAGGTCATTATTCCATATTTCATCTTGCAGATTAATATGCCGGTAGTTACGGTCAATACATTCAATTGCATCTTGTTTCCTTATCCTGAAACTAACTGAGAATAATTCTACAACGATCGCTTTTTTCAATACGGCATTTGCAGCAATAAAATTCTCTTGTTGCGTCAATGATAACTTGAATAGCTCATTCTCCAATTCATTTTCACCAAAATGCTTGTAATGGTTATTGGTAGCATCAACACTATCTCTATAACGTAGCGAAGCAGTAACTGAAAGTATAACTATACTATTCATTTACTATCTTTTTAAATATGCATAAACCTGCTACACGGTAAACTTTCGCCCTATAAATTTTGATAAAATTAGCCTTGGTTAATGAACGTTGCATAGCAACATTATGAGAATAAGTAAACACATATACCGATTTATATTTTTTTAGTTGGGCAAAATAGCGAGCGATCTCATTAAGTATATAAGCCTGTATGCCCTTTCCACGGTATGTTTCAGCGGTATTACTATCTGCAAGCATTGGCACATTGCTATATCCTAATTGCCTTCCCAGTCTATTTTGAAATATGATGTGGTTCTCATTAATAGTAACTCCATTATACTTAGCAAAAAAGGTATAGCCATTAGCATCATCCTTTACTTCAACATCTATTGGTAGTTCCGGTTTTATTTGAGGCGGCTCAGCAGATAGCATGTATTCATACACGCATACATCCAGTACGCGAGGCAATAATGCTTTCAACAATTTCATTGCTTTATTCATCGCCTGATAAAAGATATAGCTTTTCTTCCCATCCGCTTTAAGGTGGATGCATATTTTAACAGGAAGGTTTCATACAGTTTGTAGTTCAGTGGTTCAAACACAACCGTCATTAAGCGTTCATCTACAATATGGTCAGGATTGAAATTTTTTTTGAATGTACCTACAGCCCCATCTGAATACAGCATATCATATTCCTTTGTGCCCTCCCCATAAAACTCATGCTGCATAGCATAATAGTGCAGGTACACTGCCGGTGATACATTCTCTTGTATTTGATCTTCATCCAGCGCGCCCGACATGTTCACGCTGTAGTTTTTATCGCGCACTATCAGTATCGCGTTTACAAGTGTTTCTTTATAAAAGCACAAATAAAATCTTGCAAATTTCAATTGGCCATTATGTGTAAAAAGCGTTTTGTAACTCTCCTTCGGCCGGTAGGTAAAACCATTTTTATCGCCCTTTCTTACAAACAATACATACACCTGATCCATGTATTTCCCTTCATCATCTATCACAAATGTATAGCCATCGTACCTTTCTGCTTTGTTTATCTTATTTTTCGCAGCCGGTTTAAAACCTGCTTTTAGTGCTTCTTTATCATCTTCTCTGTAAACTATAAAATGGTTTAGCACATCTTTATAAAACGGGAAGCTATCCTTTTTGCCAATAAACTTGTACGGATGTTTTTGCGCCGGCAACTCATCTGCCATATTACCACTTATACGCACAAACGTATAGTCTTGCAGTTTCAAATAGTCCAGCAACTCTATTAATACTTCTTCCTTCACATTCACCAATACCGGCCCCTGCGAGATGATGCCCGCCTTTACTATGCCTAACTGTACACTTATCAATCCGCAATATGCAAAGCCATCAGCAGTTTCGTATTTATAAAAATGCGGTTTGAAAAAACCAATGTTCTTAAATGCATTCAGCCAGCATGGGAATTGAAACAACGAAGCACCGGCTGCATGTATGCGCTGCTGCCAGTTATCCAGTTCGTTGCTATTTATTTTTTGCCAGGCCATTATAGTATTGTTCCAAAAGTAAAACACAATTGGCAAGATAGTATGTGCAAAAAATAAGGGCTTGCCGTTTGGCAAGCCCTTATTTTTTATTAGCGTGTATTTATTGTTTCAGTTTCAGATCCATCGCTACACGGCGGTTTTTAGCACGGCCTGCAGCAGTCTTGTTGTTGGCTACTGGTTGGCTTTCACCATATCCGTTAGTTTGTATTCTGTCGGTAGCAACACCTTTCGAAACAAAGTAATTCTTAACAGAAGCTGCGCGATCTCTTGATAATTTCAGGTTCAACTCATCAGAACCTACATTATCAGTATGGCCATCTATGGTCATCATATAGTCAGGGTAGTTGTTCAAGATGCCAACTATTTCATCAAGCATTTTATAAGATGTTTTCTTAATTACTGCTTTACCTGTTTCAAACTGTATGGCCGTAGCAGCAAATGCAAGGCGTTTCTTCACTTCCACACTTACTTCTGGGCAACCAAAATTGCTGGCTACACCTCTTACTGTAGGGCATTTATCTTTATTATCCGGTATGCCATCATTATCAGTATCAGGGCAACCCTGGTTAGCAATAGGGCCTGCCGCATTAGGGCAAGCATCTTCGTTATCGCCTATGCCATCGTTATCGCTATCAGGACAACCTTTGTATTGTGGTAAACCTGCAGCATCCGGGCAGGCATCATCCATATCCGCTACGTTATCACCATCGCGGTCAGGGCAACCTTGCAATGCAACTACACCCGATTCCTGAGGACAACGGTCTTCTGCATCGGCAACGCTGTCCAGGTCAGCATCAGGGCATCCCATTGCGGTTTTCAAACCTGCAATGTCAGGGCACTTATCGTCTTTATCCAGTACGCCGTCACCATCTTTGTCAGGGTCAGGGCAACCTTGCATTTCCCAAACACCTTTCTCATTCCTACATTTATCTCTCCTGTTCGATATACCATCGCCATCACTGTCTTTAGGCCTTTTCTTATTAAAAGGCACATAAGCGCCAAAATAAAAGTTGGTGCCGTAAGCTTTGCTGCCAAACACACCGGCAATATCGTCACTACCTATAAAGAAGCCGGCTATGCGTGCGCCAATACCCACTTTCATACTGCTGCTCAGCATGTCATAAGTAAGAGGTACGCCTACACTAAATATACGGCTGTCCCAACGTGGGGTAACAGTTATTTGGCTATAGTAGCTGTTACCGAATTTTGTACGGTTAGCAACGTTGCCCATGTACGTCAGGTTAATGTATAGGTTTTTAACTGCGTTATAGTCAACACCCAAAACCAGCATAGTAGGCAATTGCAATTTCGAGCTTTGTGTACCGGTACCCGAATCTGCAGCTATACCTGTGCTATCAAGATACCTTACCAGTTGATTGTAATCATTTATTGTTTCACCAACGCGCGAGCCTTTTATTTGGGCTTCGGTTACACCAGGCTTATTACGGAAATTAACTGTTTTATTGCCTGTTTTGTATTTGATAGAACCTATATCTGTAACCGCAGCTGAGAAACGCAGCATGTATGCAGGTTTGCTGCGATCCATAATACCGGTCTTGTTATCCATATCGTACAAATGTTCCTTGTACTTTGGCCTGTATTCGTACACAAAGCCAAGATCTGCACCCATACCACTACCGGTACTGCTGTTGGTAAAGTAGTCGGCAATTGTGCTGGCATCAATACCCGAGCCTACAGAAACACCTGCTGTACCATATTTCAGATTGGTGTTCCTTACATTCAATATTGGCTCATTGTTTTGTATGGTGTACCTGCCATCAAGGCTGGTGCTGGTTATAGATGTATAGCCAACACCTTTCAGGTAGCGCAAGGTAAGGCCGCCTTTGAACGCGTGTTTTTCTTTTTCATAAATAACACCGCCATAGCTCAGGCCAATTTCAGCCCATGTATTTTGTGTCCAGTTGAAAGCGTCCGACTGGAATGTATTCCCTGAAGTGGGTTCATACTCATTATCTAACAGGTTTTTTGCCAGCGTCGAGTTGAAATCGTGAAACTGGAACATACTGCGTACACGGGTAGTTAATGCTACGCCATGTTTAGCACCAATGCTAACCATAGCCCCCGGCCCGCGCACCTCGCCCATTGCCAGTATGCTGAATTTATCATTATTGCCAGGTTCAATATATTGCCCCAGGCTGGCAGAATCATCCGAAAGAAAACCGCTAACTGCATCGTATGCCTGTATTTTGGTAAGGCTATTGTTGATGCCCAGGTTAACTGAGAACAGGTCGATAGAGAACTTATGTCTTGAATCTCCCAGGTTGGCGGGGTTCAGATATACGTTATTGGTACCGCTCCAGTTGCTGGTAGCAATACCCAGGTATCTCTGTGCCTGTCCGGCCAATGGCAGTAAGGCTGCCAGGCCTAGTGTGAGTGTAAATTTTTTCATATATGAACTTGATTGGTTGTAAGCAATTCCCTGCAAATGTTAAATTTTTCCGCGCCTCATTCCTCTATAAATCAAGCCACATGCGAAATCTACCACAAAAGAACATAAATATTTTATAAACTAAAAATATTTTTAATGTATAAATGGCGTTATATTCCTTAAAAGCAGTACGTAAAAATATTCATCTGATTAACGCATGTAAATAGGTGCTTGTAGGTAAATATTTTAAGTACTGCCACTGAGAGCAAAAAAGCCTGCTCATATTTATGAGCAGGCTTTTACCTATTATTATTATTTGCTTTAACTTATCCTATAGCTACACGCTTAAAAGTAGTAACGGTAAGGCCATTTTCTACCGATGTAAGGTAGTCGATAACTGATTTACCATTATCTTTTACAAATGCCTGTTGCAGCAGTGTATTTTCTTTAAAGAATTTGTTCAGTTTACCCGCAGCTATTTTCTCAGCCATGTCAGCAGGTTTGCCTTCAGCCATTACTTGTTCCACAGCTATTGCTTTTTCACGTTCAATGGTTTCAGCAGCAATGCTATCCACATCTACGGCCAATGGGTTCATAGCGGCAATTTGCATGGCAACGTCTCTGCCTGCAGCTATCACACCTTCATTTGCAGCTTTGTTCATGCCTACTAATACACCTATACGGTAGCCTGCATGTATATATGCAACAACTGCATCGCCACTTACTTGCTCAAAACGAACGACATCTATCTTCTCTCCTATTTTAGCTACCATTTCCAGCAGTTTTTCTGCTACTGTAGCACCTTCCATTGAAGCGGCTTTCAGTTCTTCAACGTTGGTTGATCTGGTTTCAAGAGCTATGTCAGCTATTTTCTGAGCAAATTCAATGAATTCAGCATTTTTAGAAACGAAGTCAGTTTCAGAGCTCAGCTGTATTACAATACCGTATTTATTGTCAGGAGAAGCCTTAGCTATAGCTACACCTTCCTTCGCATCACGGTCGCTACGATTAGCAGCTACTTTTTGTCCTTTTTTACGCAGGTAGTCTATCGCTTTTTCAAAATCACCATCGCTTTCCATAAGCGCTTTGCGGCAATCCATCATACCGGCACCTGTTTGCTGGCGCAGCTTATTTACATCTGCTGCTGATATTGTTACGTTACTCATTGTATAATATCCGTTTATAATTATTGTTCAGGTTTAAAATTCTTTATCTAAGCTTAAAGCCCCAAACAAGGGGCTTTAAGAATATGTTATTAAAGGCGTTGCTAACACTAGCGTTTTGGAGCACCACCTGGACGGCCAGGGCCACCCGGACGGCTACCACCACCACCTGGGCCACGGCCTGCGCCACCCGCAGGGCGGCCAGGGCCACCTGCCGGACGACCACCACCCGCAGCACCAGTGCCACGTTTACGGCGTCCGCCTTCTTGTGAGCCACCTTCTTCTTCATTCATTTCCACACCGCGTGTATTCACTTCAGCTACTTCTTCACTAGCTTCTTCTTCTTCTTTGTTTTGCGAGCGCTCTTGCAAACCTTCCATAATAGCTGCTGTCAGGTATTGTGTAACGATTGCTATCGATTTTGTAGCGTCATCGTTTGAAGGGATAGCGAAATCAACTTTAGAAGGATCGCTGTTTGTATCAACCATAGCGAAGGTTGTAATACCAAGGCGTTTTGCTTCAGCAAGTGCAATGTGCTCGTGGCTGATGTCAACCATGAACAAAGCGGCAGGGGTACGGCCCATTTGAGAGATACCGCCCAATACTTTTTCCATTTTTTCTTTGCTGCGGGTAAGGGTCAGGCGTTCTTTTTTAGTTACGCTGTCCATAGTACCGTCTGCCAGCATTTTTTCAATGCTTTGCATTTTCTTTACGCTTTTGCGTATAGTTTGGAAGTTGGTAAGCATACCACCCAACCAACGTTCGGTAACGAAAGGCATGTTTACTGTAGCTGCTGCTTCAGAAACTATTTCTTTCGCTTGCTTTTTAGTAGCAACGAACATTATCTTCTTACCACTTTTGGCTATCGATTTCAGTGCAGCTGCAGCTTCATCAAGGCCATCAATAGTTTTATTAAGGTCTATTATATGTATGCCGTTTTTTTCAGCAAAGATGTATGGCAACATCTTAGGGTTCCACTTTTTCTTCAAGTGGCCAAAGTGCACACCAGCTTCAAGTAATTGCTGGTGCAGGCTCTTATTTTCTTCCATTGTAATTTTTTCTTGTCGGTTAAAAAAATAAAGAATACAACCAGGCGATTAACGTTTAGAGAACTGGAAGCTACGGCGGGCTTTCGCTTTACCAAATTTCTTACGTTCAACAGAACGTGGGTCACGCGTCATCAAACCTTCTTTTTTCAGTGCTGGTCGGTTTTCAGGGTTCACTTCACACAGTGCACGTGCAATAGCAAGCTTTACTGCTTCTGCCTGACCTTTAGGGCCGCCACCTTGTACGTTGATAACGATATCAAAGCTGCTCATCATGTCTAAAGTCTTCAAAGGCAGTTCTACCTGGTTTTGAAGGTACATGATAGGGAAATATGCTTTGTATTCTTTTTCATTAACCGTGATGTTGCCGGTGCCTTTGCTCATGTATACACGTGCTACAGCTTCCTTACGGCGACCAACGGCATTTTTTTGTTTTTCCATTTATATAAGAATGGTTTTACTTATTGTATTGGTTTTAGAATTTCATTTCTTTAGGTTGCTGTGCCTGGTGTGGGTGTTCAGCGCCTTCGTAAACGAATAATTTTTTATACATAGCACGGCCAAGGCGGTTTTTAGGCAACATACCTTTTACTGCTCTTTCTATAACCACGTTAGGGCGGGTATTGATCAGTATTTTAGCAGTTGCTGACTTTTGGCCTCCTGGATAACCTGAATATGTCAGGTATTCTTTATCCTCCATTTTATTACCGGTAAGTTTTACTTTACCCGAGTTAATAACAATTACGTTATCACCACAATCAAAATGCGGAGTATAATAAGCTTTATGCTTGCCGCGCAGCGTGCTGGCGATCTTTGTGCACATGCGGCCCAGTGTTTGGTTAGTAGCATCAGCCACAAACCATTCGCGCTTTACGATTTGCTCGTTGGCCGATTGTGTTTTAAAACTAAGATGTCTCATTTCCTGTTAAAATGTTTCTTGATTTTCCCGTTTTTCAACGGAGTTTAATTTGGGAGTGCAAAGGTATCCCTAACACTTCATCCTACCAACATTTTCATTAAGTTTTTTTTATGTGCCTTTGCAACTTATTGATATTCAATAAAATTTTAGCAATAATTCTTAAGATAGCCTAATGATGAAACAGGGATTTTATAGTTTCTTTAACATAGGCACAATTTTTTTGCTTACAATTTTCACAAAACTATCGGGAGACAATTCTAAAAAAATTATCCCCCGATATGGGGGATAATAACAATAATTCGCATAAATTTATATTGAAACAAATCTTAAAGCGTGGTTTTTTGTCATGCAATTGTCTTGTTTTAGTTATTAACAAGTTAAACTGCTTGGCTTTATGCCCGCCCGAACAGTTAAAAACCATCGTATGAAAAAAGGGGTATTACTAATTCTATTGTTATTTGTTTCCTTCAGTTTCGCCTATGCACAAACCCGTACCGTAAGCGGTACCGTGCTCGATGAAACAGGTGCCGGGAAACCAGGCGTAGCCGTTAGCGGCAAAGGCACCCAGGTAGGTACAGTTACCGATCCGGACGGTAAGTATGAACTGGAACTTCCGGACAATGTTACCACACTTATTTTCCGGGCTGTTGGCTACAACACTATTGAGCGGCCCATTAATGCGGATGAGATCAGTATAACCATGTCTATTGCCACTACCGAGATGGAAGGCGTGGTGGTAACGGCCAATGCTGTACAGCGGCAAAGACGTAGTATCGGTTATTCAACTACACAAATAACCGGGGATCAGCTGACGCAAGGGGGCAACACCAGCCCGCTGAACGCACTTAGCGGTAAAGTAGCGGGTGCCAACATTACAACAACAGCCAATGCACCGGGTTCCTCTTCACGTATCGTATTGCGTGGTGGTTCGTCCATATACGGTAACAACCAGGCACTGATTGTAGTAGATGGTGTACCTATTAATAATAACTACAACCCAACAGGCGGGGCTATTGGACAGTTAAGCAATCAGGTTGATTATGGTAACCGCGGTAACGATATCAACCCTGATGATATAGAATCGATATCAGTACTGAAGGGCCCCGCGGCGACAGCACAGTATGGTTCATTGGGTGCCAACGGTGCGATCATGATAACTACCAAAAAAGGACGTAAAGCTACAGGGCCATCTAAAACTGATATCTCGGTGAGCAGCAGCTACGAATTGTCAAACATCCTGAAGTATCCTGAATTCCAGAATACTTATGGCCAGGGTAATATATACGAAGGTATTTATGACGACCGTCGTGAAAACTTTAGCTGGGGTGAAAAATTCAATGGAGAAATGCGCCCCTGGGGACAGATTATAGATGGCCAACAAAGGGTAAAGCCATATTCAGCAACTCCAGATAATGTAAAAGACTTCTTTGATGTTGGCCAGACCTGGAACAATAGCATTGCAATAAGCGGTGGCTCCGACGCTGCAACTTATCGTCTATCTTTAGGTTCACTTAACAGCAAATCAATTTTTCCCGGCAAGAAATACAATAAATACACAGTAAGTTTTAATGGAGCTTCGAAGCTGTCGAACAAGTTTTACTCAAGCGTAGGGATAAATTATATTAAAATAAACAGCGACTTGCCCAGCTTTGGTCAGGGCAGTGCATCTGTATTGGATAACCTATATCAGGGCCCGCGCGATATTCCTATTAGTGAGCAAAAAGATCTGGATAATAAATTCAACTCCATGAGCTACATCGATAAAACAGGTGTTGAGCGTTATGGTTACTATGGTGCTTATGCTGAAAACCCATATTATACACTGGCCAACTATAAGAATGAAAACATGGTCGATCGTATTTTTGGTAATTACATTATCGGCTATCAACCCTTCGAATGGTTAAAGATAGAAGATCGTGTAGCCGGCGACATCATTTCGGATCGCCGCTACCAGTCTAATCCTAAAATAGCTTCAGAACCAGCCGATGAAACGGGGTTGTATGATGGTCTTCCACATATTACGCAAGGTCGCTATTCCGAGAATTATATCAACACCAACTACCTGTATAACGATCTGATGGCTACTTTCAATAAAGATGTTGCGAAAGATGTAAATCTGAATGTTTTGTTGGGTATGAACTATACTGAGCTCCGGACCAGGGATAATTACTCAAGTGTTAATGAAGAAGGTGGTTTAGTGATACCTGGATACTATAATCTGGCAAACAGCAATGGCACACCGCTAACAACAAATAGCCTTGATTTGAAACGTAAGCTTGGTGTATATCTTGATGCGAGTGCGGGTTACAAGAATATGTTGTTCGCGGAGTTTACTGCTCGTACCGATAAATCTTCGGCAGTACCATATAAAAGTACCTACTTCTATTATAGCGCCAACGCATCATTCGTATTTACTGAACTGATGCAAGGTAACTTTAAAGACAAAGTATGGAATTATGGTAAATTCAGGATAGCTTATGGTTCTACAGCCAATGATGCGCCTACTTATTTGACGGGTAACTACTACACCAAAGCTTTGGCCGATGGTGGTTTTGGTAGCACCATATTCCCATTCAATGGTGCAGTAGGGTACAGTTATACTAATACCTTAGGCTTTGCCCAACTGGTACCTGAGTACGTAAATGAGTTCGAGGTTGGTTTGGAAAACGCTTTTTGGAGCAATCGCGTAACGCTTGACGTTACTTATTACAACAGAAAATCACTCGATCAGATCATACCTGTTCCACTTGCGCCATCCTCCGGTTATACAGCCCAATGGCTTAACGTAGCTCAAAGCACAAATAAGGGTATTGAACTTGCAGTGAAGATAACACCTGTACGCACTGCATCGGGTTTCCGTTGGGATATTTATGGTACTTACAACAAGAACAAAAATACTGTTGATAAAGTATATGAAGGCATAGATCAGATAACCTTGCCCGGCGCTTTGCAAGGTATGACGGAAGTTGCGGCAGTGGGTAAACCTCTGGGTACTTTCTATACCACCGGGTTTAACTACGTTAACGGTAACCAAATAGTAGTCGACTCTGCAAGTGGCTTGCCAAAAGTATCTACTACACCGCAATACTACGCCAGCTATCAACCTGACTACCAGGCTTCGTGGGGTACAACGCTTACGTATAAAGGCTTTAGCTTCAATATACTCTTCGATACCAAGCAAGGAGGCATGTTCTACTCACGTACTCGCGATGTCATGGCCTTTGTAGGTACGTCAAAAGAAACAGAGAATAGAGAAGAGCAAGTATGGGCAAATTCAGTTTACCTGGGTTCGGATGGTCAGTACCACACTAACACTACCCCATATTCTCCTTACAGTTATTATACCTCGAATGGACAACGCCCTGAGGCGGAAAATCTTGTGAATGCATCTTATGTAAAATTACGTGAAGCAAGCCTTACCTATGTATTTCCCGGTAAATGGTTCAAGAAGACTTATGTAGGGGGTGCATCTCTAAGTATATATGGCAACAACCTGGCAATATGGACACCATCATCAAACAAATATGTTGACCCTGAGATAAACTCTGCTGGTTCAACTAATATTCAAGGTTTTGATTTTTCAGCGCAACCTTCTTTAAGAAGATATGGTATGTCCTTAAAATTCACATTCTAGTTTAATTGAAAACTGCATTATTATGAAAAAGATCTGGCTTTCTATATTTAGCATAGTGGTACTTACATCTCAGTTCGGTTGTAAGAAAACCTTCGATATAAATAAAAACCCGAACTACCCGGAAGATGTAACTGTGAAAGAATTGTTGCCCGCCGCTGAAGTATCTATTTCCCACCAACTAGGCAATTATTTCCAGGTAGTAGGTGGTATATGGGGGCAATACTGGACACAAAGTCCCAACTCATCACAGTACAGGAATTTTGAACAATATAATCCTGGCCCTTCAACCGCCAATACTGCTTGGCAAGAGCTATATGCAGGTGCCCTTACTGACTTGGACCGGATTGTAACAAAAGCAGATACGGCGCTTAATACTCGCAACTATACGGCTATTGCCAAAATATTACAAGGGTTCACTTATCAGTTACTTACCGATAACTTTGGGGATATACCTTTCTCGGAAGCTTTAAAAGGGGAATCAACCACAGGTGTTGGTAATGTTTCGCCTAAGTATGATAAGCAGCAAGACGTTTATGCCGGTATCATAAAACTGGTGAAAGAGGGCAGGGATATGATAACCTTCGACGGAATGTCGCCTGGTACTGACGATGTAATATTGCAGGGCGATATGGCAACATGGGGACAGTTTGCTAATACATTATTGTTAAAAATGTATCTACGGATGATTTATGTAAATCCCGGTATGGCCATGCAGGGTATAACAGAATTGCAAGCCGATCAATATGGCTTTTTAGGAAATACTGTACAAATATCTTATACAAGCGATCCTGGCAATACCTACCCTTTATATTCGGAAATGGCGAACCTTAATTATACACAAAACCTTATCGCTAGTGCAACTAGTGTAGATTCTATGGTTGCAAGACAAGATCCACGTGTAGATGTATTTTACACAGGTATTGTAGCACTGCAACAAGGTTATTATAGTATACCTAATCCTGGTTCTTATTCAACTCCTTCAGGTACCGTAGGCGGCAATGCTCAGGACCCTTCCTCTGCTGAAGCCCCGGTAAAATTCATTTCTTCTTATGAAAGTTTGTTCTTGCAGGCTGAAGCGGCAGCGCGATTAGGTACTGGAGATGCGGCTACTTTATACAAAACAGCTATAGAAACAAGCATGGCCGAGTATGGCATAGATCCTACAGATCCTGTAGTTGTTCGCTATACAGATACAACGGCAGTATATCCTCTGGGCGGTTCTCTTGAAGAACAGGTCAAAGCTATTATAACAGAAAAATGGTATGCAATGAATGGTACGCAAAATATCGAGGCATGGACAGAATGGAGGCGTACGGGTTATCCTGATTTCTTTACACTTTCTGTTAACTCAAGGGTAGGTAATAACTTCCCCGCAAGGTTGCCGTACCCTGAAACGGAATTGACAAGGAATGCTAACTTCCCGGGTCAAAAGCAAGTGATTGAAAAAGTATGGTGGGATGTTCATTAATAACTAACCTAAAAGAGAATGGCTATGAAAAAATTATTAATAATTATGTTGGCTGCAATGCCAATTCTATATACTTCCTGCAAAAAGGATGAAGTAGTTTCGAAAGTGGTAAAAGCTACTTACCCCTCAATAAAAGTGAATGGTGAAAAATACGTTAGTCTTACAGTGGGTCAGGCTTATGATGACCCCGGCGCTGTGGCAACGGATGATATTACGGGTGCTACTACCAATCTTATGGCTGACTATTCCTCGCTTGATGTAAACGAGCCGGGTCTGTATTACATGCAGTACTCAGCTAAGAACGCAAATGGCTATATAACCAACGTGGGCAGGTATATTGCGGTGACTAATTTCCAGGACGATTTCGATCTTACCGGTTCTTACGAGCGTACTGCTAACGGTGTTATCGTAAATCTTACAAAAGTAGCGCGCGGCCTGTATATGACCGACGATATGGGTGGTGCAGGATTACCAAATGCGGCTTATTTTGCGGTGATAGATGACCAGACTATCAGGCTGGGCCCACAGTTATCTGAATCTTTAGGTTCTGAAATAGAAGGTGCGGATGAAGCATTGCTGCTGGATGCTACTGATACTGCTTATACATATAAGATCTTTGCCCCAGGCTATGGTACCGCACAACGTACTTTCGTTAAAGTGCCGGAATAGACATTATATTATCTATTACAGAAATTCCGGGTACTACACCCGGAATTTTTTTGTTTAATTTTCAGGCTGTGGGCACACTTAAAGAACAATTATACAGTTTATGCAAACTATATATTGATGAACGCATAAAAAATGCGGAGCAGATAATTAATGATGCGCGTGAAGCCATACACAACGAAACCAAAAGCAGTGCGGGCGATAAATACGAAACTACCCGCGAAATGATGCAGCAGGATATTGATATGGCTACTGCAAGAATGAACGATGCGAAACAACAACTAGCGGTATTAGATAAGATAAACCTCACCCATACAACAAATATGGTAATACCCGGTAGCATTGTATATACAGATAAAGGCAATTATTTCATTGCAGTAAGTGCCGGTATATTAAACGCTGATGGCAATGCCTACAATTCTATATCTATCGCCTCACCCATTGGGCAAGCAATGAAAGGCTTGAACCCCGGCAGTAATTTTATCTTCAATAAGGTTGACTATACAATAAATAACATACAGTAATTTTATACAATTTTACGTATATTTGCTATTGTATATATTCTGTATAAAGAAGAATATTTGCAGTAGAAAATAATAGATATGTTGTTCACTTTTGCTAATAACTGTAAAACGTAACGTGCAACAATTCATAGCTAAAAATCAAAGCACGCAAGTGTTTCGTTATCCAAATGTCGCAGCAGAATTTTTTTATTTTTCTTGTTTTTCAACAAAAATGAACAACAAATATAATTTAAATTCATACAAATAAAAAGCCCCTGCTAAATAGCAAGGGCTCTGAGAAAAAGTTCTTATAATACTACATGGTGTACTTACGGCCTTTGTTCTGTTCTTTCAGCCAGTTAACCAAGGGTTCAAAATATTCCAGCATTGCTTTGGCGTTCAGTTCATCACCTGTTGATTCTTTCAACACCTTGCGCCAATCTTTAGAAGCACCCGGCCTCATGATCTTGGTCATGAACTCACCGATCTCTTTGTGGCCATAGTAGTTGGTAGCACGAGGATCCTGGTGAAGAATGTTCTTGGCAATGTGGTTGTGCAACTGGTATAGTATCACGTAAGAGAGTGCATAGTCGTAATACTGTGCAGGGTCATCGTTGATGTGTGTTTTGGTAGCGGCATCGCAGTACTCCTCCCCACGCGGCGACGGTGGTTCAATGCCTTGATACTTCTTGGCCAGCTCCCACCACTTGGCGTTGAACTGATCAGGTGCCAGGTTGTCAACATACAGCGCCTTCTCGAAGTTGCTCATAGTACCCGATGAGAAGAAGATGAACACAACAGAGTTCAGCGCCTCTTTCAACAGCGATTGTATGCTGTCCACCTTTACGTCAGCACCTACCAGGCCACGGTCAATAAGGTAAGGCTTTTGCATAGCAGCAAGGCCCATCATGGTACCAATAGCTTCGTGGTAGGCACGGTTAGCGCCACCGCGCAGCAAAGGCGGTACATCGTTGTTTGTGTAAGTCATGTAATAGTAGATATGGCCCAGCTCGTGGTTGGCAGTTTCATACCATTCAGCATTAGGCTCTACACTCATCAGGCTGCGTACATCCTTATTCAGGTCCATATGCCAGGCCGATGCGTGGTTGTTCTTCTTAACGTTAGAGTCGTTAGGGTAAGGATACAGGCTCGATTTGGCCCAGAAGGTAGGAGGCAATGCAGGATAGCCCATACTGGTGTATAGCTTCTCACCTTCTTTCACTACCCACTCAGCTGATTTGGTCCCCAATATACTATCCAGGTTGATGCCCTGAACGGTTACAGCAGAGCTCCAGTCCTGGCCCCAGCGGTTAGTAAGCCAGTGTGCAGGCAGGTAGTCGGGTACAGTGCTCATACCATACTTCTTGGCTAGTTCATAACGCATCCAGGTATGTAGCTCACGATACAGTGGCTTCAGTTCCTCCATCAGGCGGTCCATGGTCTGCATCATCTCGTCGGTCTTCATGCCATAGTCACTCACCTGGTAAGTGAAGTAGTCGTGATAGCCAAGTGCTTGCACCGTTTGGTTGCGCAGGTTGCGGAGGTTGACAAGGCCGCCTTTCAGGGTCTTGCCTACTTCTTTACTTGCTTCCCAGGCCACAAGTCGCTTGTTGATATCGGTCTCCTTCTTCAACATATCGTCCAGGTCGTTGGTGCTTACCTTCTTACCGTCCAGTGTGTATTGGTAGCCGTATAGCTGGCGTGTCTGTTCATTTTCAGCCTTGATGCGCTGCTTCACCACATCGGCTATGGTTTGCGGGTTGTTGGCCGCAGCGTATAGTATCAGTTCCAGTTGCTTCACCTGTATTTCGGTAAGCTTGTCCTTCTGGTCCATGAACTTGCGGGCATTATCAATGTTCTCCTTACTACCTGTGAAGGCCGCCATAGCTTCGTCAGCCTTCTGTGCATTGAGTGTATTGGTGGAGTCGCCTTCTACTATCTCTGTGTTCGACTTCCATTGTGCTTCGCTTGAGTTGGTATAGAACTTCACATACTGCTCTGTATAGCCGTCAACGAACTTCTGGGCTTCTGCCTGTTCAGGGCTTTGCTTTGGGCCACTATCTTTACAGGCTGTAAATAGCAACGATGCGCCGATGCATAATGCAACAAGTGTACGTTTCATATATGAATGTTGATTTGTGGCTAAGATACTGCTATTAGGGCTTTGGTGTATCCCCCTGCATCTCCCCCGTAAAGTCGATGAGTAGTTTGGCAAGCCCGTCAATATGTTCCAGCGAAAGTTCTTTGACAGTATCAAACACATCGTGGTAAAAGCCTTTGGTGCCATTGCCATATATGAACACCGCAGGTGCACCTGCCTGGCTAAAGCTGTAGTGATCGCTGTTCCTGGTTTGGTCACGCTTCCTGATCTCAGGTACGTAGCCTTTCTTCTGGTTGATGCGTTCAAGCAAACTGAACGCAGGTGCTTGTGTTTCGCCATTCACTACGGTGATACCATTCGTCGCATCGCCGGTCATATCTAGGTTGATGACAAACTTGATACGATCGAGCGGAAAGACTGGATTAGCCACATAGTGTTTAGAACCCAGCAAGCCTGCTTCTTCACCACTAAAGAGCATAAAGGCAACAGAGTACTTCTGCGGATGTTCGGAGAAGTAATTGGCCAGGTACATCACCATTGCCGTACCACTTGCGTTATCGTGAGCGCCAGGGAAGAAAGTAGCCTTGCCCATGTGCCCTAAGTGATCGTAATGGGCACTAAATACAATGAAGCTATCAGGTTGCTCAGTACCTAAAGAGTAAGCCAGCACATTCTGCGATTGGAAAGATGGCACGTACTTCGCTTCTACATCTGCCAAAACTTTCTTAGGGCGTTTGGGTAGCACAGTATCTTCTACATAGAAGACAGTTGCAGGTACAGTATCCTGATTAGCGGTCCATATCAGCTTGCCATGTTTGGGTATAATGAACAGGTTAGCTGGTAATTGCTGTGCAAACGTGCGCCAGCCAAAGTTGAGGTACTTGCTTGCCGTATCGGCATTCTTTAGGTAGTATGCCTTACCTGTTTTGAACTCAGCCTTCACTACATCCCATGCAGTTGTGTCCTTTACATTAGCAAGGTTGACAGTAGTAAGCTTCACCTTCTTATCACTATGGTATGACTTGCTGGCGCCTTGTACCAGGTAATCGATTCCAGGCCTTAGTTCCTTCTTGTTGATAGTAAGAGACATTGCACCGGGGAAGGTGTTGATACCGAATGAATACTTTTGGTAGTAGGTGCTATCCTTATCGAAAGGAAGGAGGCCCCATTCTTTGAAATGACGGCGAATATAGGCAGCGGCTTTATCGCCACCCTTGTTTACATAACCGCGCCCGTGCATGCTATGGCCTGATAGTGTAGTGATCTGATATTTGAGCCAGCGCTTCTCGTTCTGCGCTTTGGCTGAGTTTGATATAGCCGATAGAAACAGGAGGATATAGATGAAGTATGTTCTCATAACTTAGCCGTTCCAGCGCTTGATGATGAGTGAAGAGTTGGTGCCGCCAAAACCAAATGAGTTCGACAAAAATACGTCGAAATGTTGTTTCAATATTTGCGGAATGATGTTGATCTTGGCTGAATGTTCATCAGGATTGTCGAAATTGATATTGGGCGCAATGAAGTCATTCTGCATCATCAGCATTGAATATACCACTTCGCTTGCGCCTGCCATCCAGCATTCATGTCCCGTCATCGATTTAGTAGAACTAACCGGCACCTTGCCCCCAAACACTTCAAATATGGCTTCAGCTTCACTGCCATCGCCGGCAGGTGTGGAAGTAGCGTGTGCATTGATATATTCAATAGCAGCAGCACTCAAACCGGCATCTTTCAAAGCACGGTTTATAGAACGTACCTGGCCATCTACGCTTGGATTGGATATATGCTGTCCATTCGATGAAAACCCGTAGCCCGCTACTTCAGCGAGTACGGTTGCACCGCGCGCCTGGGCCGATTCAAGGCTTTCGAGTATAACTGTGGCGGCGCCGCCACCAGGTACCAGGCCATCGCGGTCTTTATCGAAAGGACGGGAAGCCTTTGTAGGCTCACTTTCCCGAAGAGAGAATGTACCCAACGCATCGAAATTGGGCATGGAGTATATGTTTACTTCTTGTGCCCCACCGCATATTACGCGGTCTTGCATGCCTTGCTTTATAAACAGGTAGCCTAAACCAATGGCGTGTGAACCACTGGCACATGCTGCACTGATTGAGAAGTTGATACCACGCAGCTTGAAGATGGTGGAGAGGTTCATGGTAACGGTGGAGTTCAATACCTGAAATACAGAGCCTGAACCTACCATCATAGTATCCTTCTTTTCGCGTATCAGGTCTATAGCTTCAATAACGGGTTTGGCGCAACTATCGTTGCCATATACAATGCCTGTTTCATTATGTTCCAGGTAGCCAATATCTATACCTGCCTGTTCCAATGCCTCGCGCGTGGCCATGTAGGCAAACTCAGCATGTTCGGGCATCATGATACGCGAGCGCCTGTCGAGCAGGGCCTTCAGTTGCGGTCGCTCAACATAGCCTGTCAATGCAGAGCGGTAGCCCATTTCTTTGCGGGCAGGATCGAATATAATGCCTGACTTGCCTTCGAACAAAGACTGCGCGACCTCTGCCTTTTGCTTGCCTAATGAAGAATAAATACCTAGACCTGTAATAACTACACGTTGCATAACAATAATTGAATACGGCTGTTTTCTATGAGGAGTAAAAATAAATGAAAAGGCGCATTTACAGGTGAACTATAAATGCGCCTCAGGTATAAAAAGCAAGATGTTATTGCAATACTACTTTACGCAGCACTGCTGCTTTGTCTTGCGATGAGATCTTAATTAAGTAAATACCCTTTGCCTGGCTGTTCAGATCAATATCTAACGAACCTGAATAACTGCTTAAGGGCTGGCTATATACTTTTGAACCTGTTACCGAAAATACTTCAACCATGCTTTGGGAGCTTTGCAGTTGATAATCGACCGTGAACTGCCCGTTGCTGGGGTTAGGATATACATCGACCCTGGTGGTTTTAGGAGCTACTTCAGCTACATTAACAGGGAATAAAGCAGTGAACTGATATAGTATTTTAGTGCCAAAATCGGAATTAAAGTTCTTAAAAATAGAGCCAGAACCATTCATTAAGCGAATATAACCACTACCATCGTCGGGGTTTGCCCACCAGTTCAAGCCATCTTTATTAAGCTGGGGCAGGTTAGATGGTGTAGGTCCGTCGTCATAAAATTCGAAAGCATAGCACTGACCGGGGGTAAGCATTACGGTATCCTTATAAGTAGTTTTGGCAGTGAAATTATTCTTTTCGAAAACTACAGCACCTGTAACAGCATCGCGCAGCTTGTAATAATTTTCGGTAGGAGCGTTGTTGCTACGGAATGTGATGATGATCTTATTATCGTTCACTATGTCGGTAGTTTCGAAAGGAACGATTGTTGAGTTGGTGTAAGGAAACTCGTCGGTAGTGCCATTGGGTTTGGTCACTTCCACATCGAATTCGTTACTGCCACCATGCCATATCATAGGTGTCGTTAATTCAACAGTGTCCATTTGGCCCAAAGGAAGATTACCGGTCCAGTTGAACGTAACTTTCTGGCCACCTTTTAAACCATAGTTTACTTCAGCAGAAGTAAGATTGGTCTTACCATTGTTTTTTATAACTATGATTGGTTTGCCACAAATAGGATTGTAGCGAAGGAATTCGTATTCGTTGCTTGGGGCAATAACTGCCTCCAGCGATACATCATTGGTATAAGTAGGCTCGTTGTACTGCGCCAGGTAAGCTGAAATAACCCAGTTGCCGGTATTAGACGTAGAAGTATAAGGTTCCATATCCATATCGAAGCTATGAACACTACCACCTGTGAGGTCTTTAAACAAAAGGTTATCTTCTTTTACCGATTCGCCCGGGCACCAGTTGGTACGGTCGTATAACCAGGTACCTGCCTGCGGATACAACGAATTGAAACCGCATTCGCGCCAGATGTATTTTTTCTCAACTTGTGTACCATCAAATTTAATAGTACGTTGCTTAGGACAGAATTCAACACAGTTGCTGGGGGCATCCATGCCATGGCCTGTTTGAATGATCTTCAGATCTACAGCTTTGGTGTTTGCATTCAGGCTAACATTGCGCAGGTCAAGGTGATTCTCAATAGGGTCAGTTGTTTTACCATAAGCAAAGCTGCCATGCCACATCGTATCGATATTGTTTACCTCTAGTGGTGGCGTGCCTTCTATGCAATAGAAGTTAAGATTGATAACCCAGCCACGGCCATTTTGTGCTTCATAGCCTGAGTGGCGGTAAACGATCTCAAGTGAATCGTGCATGAGCGGTGCGAAATCCGTCATATCGTAATACCATCCATGCTTCCAGTTGCTGGCAAAATTGATACCATAAGGGGTTATGAAACGGGCAATTTCCCAACCCACCGTATCGCCATTTACACCACCTTTACGGCGAATGCTGATATCGTTAATATAATCCCACTCCCCACAGGTCATGCCTACCGGACATTGAAAAGTAAGGTTAGCATACACCTTGTAGTATTTTTTGGTTGCATCGGGAAACTCTGCCCATACCGGGTAAAAAGTTTGCCCCACACTTGGGTCAGTCTGTATCAGTACATTTTCATGCGCTTTAACCTTAATGGTGTCGCCGGTAGCACTGAAACCTTTCAGGTACATGAACTGCAGCAACACTAAAAACAGTAAACACTTTTTCATCTATAAAAGTTTTGGAAGGATATACAATTTACGTAATAAAATGGTAAATGGATGGATATTAGGAGTATAACCCCCCGTTGATAGAGATAACCTGGCCGGTTATATAGGATGATTTGGGTGATGCGAGAAACTCAACCAGGTCGGCCACTTCTTCAGCATTACCAAAACGCTTCATTGGTATCATGTTCACCAATTCTTTTTCATTGAGTTCTTCGGTCATATCGGTTTTAATAAAACCTGGCGCTATGGCGTTGACGGTAATGTTGCGCTTAGCAATTTCCTGTGCCAGTGCTTTTGTAGCGCCTATCATACCCGCTTTTGCGGCAGAATAGTTTACCTGCCCCGGCATACCTTTCAGGCCACTTAATGATACCATATTAATGATACGGCCATAGCGGTTCATCAACATTGGGTTCAGCACCTGCTTGGTAACATGGTACATGCCTTGCAAGCTGGTACCCAATACACTATCCCACTGGTCTTGCGTCATGGACATCAGTAAGGTGTCTTGCCTTACGCCTGCGTTATTTATCAGTACTTCAATAATGTCTTCCTTGTGTGCTTCCATCCAGCCTCCTAAAACTTTTTCTACATCGGCTTTATTGGCTACATCGAACATCAAAGCTTCAGCCTGCATGCCCTTTTCGCGTACAAGGTTAGCGGTTTCTTCTGCTGCGGTTTGGTTGCCTTTATAATTTACAAGAACTGAATAGCCAAGTTCTGCCAGCTTTACACAGCAGGCACGGCCTATACCGCGCGAACCACCGGTTACTAATGCGTATTTCATACTAGTATGTTTATATGTGATAGACTTTTATGCTTCTATTTCAATAAGCTGCCAGCTATCGAAGCCCAGCAATTTTTTCATTTTAGCGCCTACTTCTGTTTCCATCAGCCATTGCTTTACTTTAAGCAGCCTTTCTGATGAAGGCATGTCTTCGCTGAACGATGGTGCTAATGCACTGAGCTCATCGTACATCCAGCGGGTAGCCGGCGATAGCCTGTTTTTATAATCTTTATGGTCAATGGCCTGGATGATAGCTAATGCGTGTACCGATAATACTTCGAAAGAATTTTCGATAACGCGCGCACACATTTGTGCAGCGTTGCAACCCATGCTTACTATATCCTGGTTATCGTTGTTGTTCGATATACTGTGCACATACATTGGGTTGCTGAGTGTCTGGTTCTCTGCAACGTTGGATACTGCAGGGTATTGCATGCCCTGTATACCAAAGTTAAGACCCAGCTTGCCCATATTAATAAACGGCGGCAGTTTTTGGTTGAGGTGATGATTGAGCAGGAAGTTGAGTTGTCTTTCTGCCAGCATCGATAATTTGGTAACTGCAATTTTCAGCTTATCCATTTCCAGCGATACATAATCGCCATGGAAATTACCACCGTGAAAAATATTCTGGTTCTTACGGTCGATGATCGGATTATCGTTTACCGAATTCAATTCGTTGGTGATAACACGTGCGGTGCTTTCAATGGTATCATATACAGGGCCCAATATCTGTGGTACGCAGCGTAACGAATAATACTCCTGTACTTTATCGTCAATAACCTGTTCGGTTACTTTCTTATCGTATAAATGTTCATGGCGCTTGCGCAGCAGCTTGCTTTTTTTAGATATAGCACGCATTGCTTTGGCTACCATCTGCTGGCCGGGGTGTAGCTTTACCGCATTTAGCTCTTCTGAAAAATGGTCGTCATAAGCTTCCATTATTTCGTTCACCATAAGCGAGAACAGAATTTGTCCTGTCATCAGCTTGCGTGCATGCAATACATTAATGGCGCCAATACCCGTCATAGCAGAAGTGCCATTCAACAAACCAAGCCCTTCGCGTATATGTATCTCAAGTGGTTTTAGACCAAGCTCTTTATATACTTTTTTAGCAGGTACTACCTTGCCCTTGTACCAGAAGTCGCCTTCGCCAATAAGGCCAAGCGCCAGATGAGCCAGTTGCACCAAATCGCCACTGGCACCTACACCACCGTGTGAGTAGATGGCAGGATACGCTTCGGCATTCATCAGTTTTACAGCCAGCTCAATAAGATTGATGTGTATGCCGGAAAAGCCCAATAACATAGTATTGATACGGGCCAGCATAGTAGCGCGGCATTGCTGTGCCGATAACAAAGCACCCATGCCCGAGCTATGACTGCGGATCAGGTTGTATTGTAATTGCTTGCGGTCTTCATCGTTAATACGGTATTGGGCCATAGGGCCAAAACCGGTATTGATGCCATATATCAACTTGTCTTTAGAGAAAGACTGCAGGAACCGGTAGCTCTGTTTTACTTCGCTAAGTGCGGCAGGCGCTATCTTAAATTCCTTTTGCTGCAAAATGATCTGCTCAAACGCGGCCAGATCAATAGGTTTGCCTCCCAGTGAGATCATATCAATTTAAAACTAGTAGTAAAGTGTGCAAATATAAAAAACTAAGCGTGCACACGTGGGTAAAAGCCTTATGTGGCTTATTTATTTTTGCTGATAAGTCCTGTGAAAGGATTGCGGAGATTGCTATATCCTATAAGATCAACCTTTACACTGCCTACTAAAATGGGGCTGTCAACACGTACAGGCAGGTGGTTGGCATCATCGCTCACCCATACCATCATTTTTTCTCCGCCTTTGAAGATAGTACCCTCAATAAGCAACGGGCTTATTTTTATGGTGTTGAAAGTGCCGTATTTGGTAGTGATTTTTTCTTTACCTATATAGCGTATGTACAGGTTATACACTTCATCATCCAAAAACATACTGAAAGGTATCTTGTCGCCCGGTTTATACTTACTATAATCAATATTGCGTGCATAATAGATGGCCGACAAAACATCTTGTATGCAGGTAGGTACTTTATACACGCCATTGGTGGATACCGCCTGACCGATTTTCTGATTAAAAGTTACGTTGTTGTATATTTTGTAGCCACCTTCATTCACATTGCGTATAAACTTCACAGGCAACATGGTTTCGGCATCAATATAGGTTTCGTAGCGGTCGCGTACTTTATAAAACCATTCATAAGATTTGAGTGTAGCACCATCGCCTGTTATATGATATACTTTTCGGTCGTTCAGGGTTTCCGCACTTACATTGAATGCTGCCATACCTGCACCCACCCATAACCTGCCCATGTTGTAGTACACTTTGAAGGCGAGCTTTTCCCCTTCTTTAAAACTTTTATTTGTAATACCGCAAAACTCATTTTGAGCATTAGCTGCTACCGACGTTAAAACCACCCCCACATATAACAACCACCATTTTAAACGGACCATAAGCATCATTATATTTTTAAAGCTACGAAGCTTAGCGCAATAACCTTGTGCGTGCCAGCAGTATACTGCCTATTATACCGGGTACTATCAGGTTAATGCACCAAACGCCAACTGTAGCGCCTAAAATACCTACTGTATTTTCTGAAAAATGATGAAAGAGGTATAACCCCACCTGTCCCCGCTCACCTAACTCTACCAAAGTAACTGATGGTATTACTGCGATGACCCAAAAAAATAAAGCACACATCCAGAAGCCTTCAAACAGAGGGATATCTACATTCATCCACAGTAGCAAAATCAAATACTGTGCCGTATATACACTGTAGCGCAACAGCGATATTGCCAGTATGCGCATTTGCTCTGTTGACGTAAAACGTTTTAACAGTTTGCCATATATATGATAACGAAAACGCTGTAACCATTTTATTCGTTCTATGACGGGCAACCATGTTTCGAAGCGCCAATACAAGATACCCACGAATACCGTAGCGATAAAACAGGCAGCTAATAAAAGCATAGGCAATGTGCCGGGATATTTAACATTGTAGTAAACAAGCCCCAGCAAACCATAGATAAATAAAGTAAACATTTGTGCTATGGCACCCAGTATAGATACACTGATAAGCCGGAATGTATTCTTCTTTTTCAGGTATAAAATACGGCCAGGGTATTCACCAATACGATTGGGCGTAACCAGGGAAAACGAAATACCGGCAATGTAGCTAAGCAATGCCTGCCTGTATGATATACGTTGCGCCGAAGCGGCAAGCATGTGCCATTTCCATGCTTCCAGAAGCAGGTTGACAGGCATGAGCGCTATAACTATATATAGTAAATAGTTGGGTCCTGTTTGCCACGTCCAGTCGGCACCCAGCGTAGCCAGTTGTTTTTTTACCTGCAGGTATATACCCACAAGCAATGCAATAGAAATAAGGCCGCCCAATGTATAGTTGAGCCATATTTTGGTACTTTTGTTCAATAAGAAAACTTTTGCAGAACGATCCTCATATTATACTTGGTATAGACCCCGGAACATTGGTTATGGGTTATGGCCTGATAGCTATTGACAAAAGTAATGTTTCGCTGCTGGAAATGGGGGTTTTACAATTAGCAAAGAATAAAGACCACGCCGAAAGGCTGGAACTTATTTTCAGGAAGATGGAAATGCTAATCAAATTTCATAAGCCTGTTTCAGTAGCTATTGAAGCTCCGTTTTTTGGCAAGAACGTGCAAAGCATGCTGAAACTGGGGCGTGCGCAAGGCGTGGCTATTGCCGCTGCTATGATGCATGGCCTTCAGGCAGTAGAGTATGCGCCCAGAAAAATTAAACAATCGGTAACAGGCAGAGGTAATGCGACAAAAGAACAGGTGTGGGAAATGCTGCAGCATACACTCAAATTTGAACAGGATGTACGCTTTATGGATGCTACCGATGCAGTAGCCGTGGCACTTTGCCATCATTATCAAAGCAAATTCACTGCATTGACAGGTACGCCGAAAGCGACCCCGGCCAAAGCAAAAAAAACCGGAAACTGGGCGTCCTTTGTTTCTCAAAATCCTGAAAGGGTAAAGATCAATTAAAATGTAATTGTGTTTATTAATAAGCTGTTTAGTATATTTAATGGCGAAAGAGAGACAGGTTCTGTGGGAGACTGGAAAAGATAAAGTTGTAGCATAGCAGCTTGGTAAACTCTGTAAAATATCGCTGGCTGGCTACATAAATTTTTTACTTCTATGGCTGGAAAGGCAAGAATATTGTTGGTAGAGGACGACCCGACTTTGAGTTATGTAGTGAAGAATAGTTTGCAGCAGGCAGGTTACGATGTGGTACATTGCCCTGATGGTGAAACGGCGTGGCTGCAATTCACTAAAAAAAGTTTTGATATATGCCTGCTGGATGTAGTACTACCTAAAAAGGATGGTATGGCATTGGCACACGATATACGTAAGCAAAACGAAAACATTCCCATATTATTACTCACATCCAAATCGATGGATGATGATAAGATAGCAGGTTTTAAAAGTGGTGCAGACGACTACATCACTAAACCTTTCAATATGCAGGAATTGCTGCTGCGTATCGAGGTGTTTTTAAAACGCACCATGAAGAAGGAAGATGATGCCCCTACTCACTTCAAGCTGGGCAATCTTATTTTCGACTTTACCAACCTCATATTAAAAGGAGATACTGTTGACCACCAGCTTACACAACGTGAGGCCGACCTGATACGTTATCTATGCCTTAATTCGAACCGTGTGCTAAAGCGGGAAGAAATACTATTGAATGTGTGGGGCCGGGAAGACTATTTCCTGGGCCGCAGTATGGATGTATTTGTGACCAAGGTGCGTAAATACCTGAAGGAACAACCAGGGGTAGAACTGCAAACCATACATGGCGTAGGCTTTAAGTTCGTTTACCCTAATGAAATAATGGATAAATAAATTTTAGGCTTTTAGCTGCCTGCGGTAAAGCTGTATCGTGTTTTCCAAACCATAATAAAGTGCATCTGCTATTAATGCATGGCCTATAGAAACTTCTAACAGGTTAGGAATACGTTCCGCAAAAAATTTAAGATTGTGTAAATCCAGATCATGCCCTGCGTTCAGTCCCAGGTTGTGCGTGCTGGCTACACTGGCAGCCTTTATGTATTTGGCAATGGCTTTTTCTTTATTGTGCAAATATTCTTTCGCGTACTCTTCGGTGTATAGCTCAACCCTGTCTGTACCTGTATCAGCAGCACCTGCTACCATACGTTCATCGGCGTCGGTAAAAATTGAAACCCTTATCCCTGCTTTCCTGAATACACTAATGATATCTCTCAGATAAGCTTTGTTGACAATAGTATCCCAACCGTGGTTAGATGTTAGTTGCCCTGGTGCATCGGGTACCAGAGTTACTTGCGTTGGCTTAGTATCCAGCACCAACTGAATAAATTTGTCTTCTTTAGGGTTGCCTTCTATATTGAATTCGGTAGTAATAATATTTTTTATGGCGTGTACATCGCTATATCTTATATGCCGTTCATCGGGGCGCGGGTGTACGGTAATACCTTCTGCGCCAAAGTGCTGGCAATCGATAGCTACCTGTAATACATTAGGATTATTACCACCGCGGCTATTGCGCAGTGTAGCGATCTTATTGATATTTACAGATAGTTTGGCCGGCATGTAGTTGAGGTGTTTTATACAAAATTAACGGGCATTTACATTTAATTTGCATGAATGCCTTTTTTAAAAGCCAATAGCAAGAAAATTAACGTACTGCAAACAGTATGCATCCTGTTGTTGGGCGTTCTAATGCTTTCTTCGTGCGGCAGGCATAGTTCGGACAAAAAAGTGTTCAATATTAATTTGTCGAGCGGGAACCTGGAGTCGATAGATCCCGCATTTTCCAAAACCCTGTACACCATGTGGATAGACCACATGGTGTATAATACATTGGTAGAAACTAACGAACAATTGCAACTGGTACCCTGCCTGGCTAAAAGCTGGGATATAACAACAGACGGCCTTACCTATACTTTTCACTTGCGTGATGACGTTTTTTTTCATGACGCACCTGAATTTGCTAACGGTAAGGGGCGTAAAATGACGGCAGCAGATATAGTATATAGTTTCAATCGTATTATAGATCCGCAAACGGCATCGCCCGGTGCATGGATATTTAATGAAAGGCTGGCTAAGGAAAATGCATTTACCGCGATTGATGATACAACCTTCCGGATGCAGTTAAATGCACCGTTCAGGCCAATGCTGGCTATACTTAGCATGATGTATTGCAGTATAGTGCCTAAGGAGGTGGTAATACATTGGGGTAAAGATTTCCGTTCGCACCCTTGCGGCACGGGACCCTTTATGTTCAAGTACTGGGATGAGGGCAATGTGCTGGTACTGCATAAAAACCCAGGGTATTGGGAACGCGATAGCAGCGGAAAGGAATTACCTTATATAGATGCCGTACAGATAGGTTTTGTAGATAGCAAGGCCACAGAGTTCCTCCTGTTTTTGCAGGGCAAGCTCGATTTTGTTAATGGCCTTGACGGCTCTTTTAAAGATCTGGTGCTAACCAAAGAAGGAAAACTGAAAAAGGAATTTGAGAAAAAATTCAAACTGAAGCAAGATACTTACCTGGATACGGAATACCTGGGTTTTTTGACAGACAGCACGAACCCGCTGATGCATGATATGCCAACACGAAATGTATTAGTTAGGCAGGCTATTAACTATGCTATAGACAGAAATAAGATCGTTACCTATTTCCGTAACGGTGTATCATATCCCGCTACTTCAGGCTTTATACCGGCCGGTATGCCGGGTTTTGACAGCAGTGCCACTTACGGGTATAAATACGCCCCCGCTAAAGCAAGTGCTTTGCTGGCACAAGCGGGGTATCCTAACGGGAAAGGGCTAACACCAATAACACTGCTAACACCCGATAACTGGGCGGATATAGTAAATTTTATTGCTACCGAGCTGCAGGAAGTAGGTATACCCGTGCAGGTGGAAATTATTCAGCCCGATATATTGAAACAGCAAATGAGCCGCTCGCAGGCAGTATTCTTCAGGGCCACATGGCTGGCCGACTATCCTGATGCCGAAACATATCTTGTAGTGTTCAACGGATCGCAAACAGCGCCACCAAATTATACAAGGCTAAAGAATAAAGCCTTTGATGTCTTGTACAATAAAAGTATGAATGCGCCTGATAGCTTACGGTATATCTATTATCGCCAGCTAGATAGCATAGCTATGGCACAGGCTCCGGTGGTGCCGCTATATTACGACAGGTTGCTGCATTTTACTCAGAATAATATAATAGGGTTGACAAGCAACCCTATGAATGTTATTGACCTAAAACGAGTAGTAAAATATTAAGCTTTACCCTTCTTGTATTTTGTTATAAGATCGGTAACAGAACTGCGGCGCATATATTCGGGGTTTAGTTCTGTAAACATCTTTACTCTTGAGGGTGTCATTTTAAGTGCTTTTTCAAGCTGAAGCAATGCTTCTTTACTTTTACCCAATTCGAAAAGAGAGGCAGCCTGCATATACCTGAAATCAGCTTTATCGCCACAATGTTCCCTGGCTACTTCCAGTTGGGTAAGCGCTTCATCGTGATAGCCTGATACATAAAGGCCTTTAATAAGGGCCATCCAGGTGGTTTTATTATTAGGTTTTAACCTAACAGCGTTCAGGTAGCAAACAAGGGCTTCGCTTTTTACATCCAATTCCATAAGGCAGTTGCCTATAGCCAAACAGTAATTAGCATTTTCCTTGTTCAGGTTTAAAGCTACTGAATACGATTTCATAGCCTTTTCCCATTGCTTTTCGCGCGTGTATGTTTCACCGATTTTATAAAAAATGCCATCGTCTTGCGGGCTAAGTTGCGATGCCTGGCGGTAATAATAGCGTGCACGCTGGTAGTTCTTTTGTTTTTCCCAGCAATAGCCCATGGCCTCGAAGATCACATCTTCAGGTTTGGCTATTTCCAGGTGTGTTTCCAAAACATCTAAAGCACGTTCGTACCATTTCAGCCGCATATATGCATCGGCCATATTGCGATAAGCAAACTCAAATTTCTCATCGATGGCTACACAAAACTCATACGCTTCAATAGCACGTTCATATAACTTCAGCCCCTGATAGGCTGCACCCAGATTGAACCATGCCAGTGCATTATATGGGTCTTCTTCGGTAAGCTGGGTATGGAGTGTAACGCTTTCTTCAAGCCTTTCAGTAAACTCGGCCCAGAAACATATTTTCTGAAGCGCTTCTTCATTGCGCCTGTCTATCTTAATCACACGTTTCAGCGTATCGAAAACGGCATCAAATTCTTCGCATTCGTCATAAACGTCAGATAGTTCTAAAAGAATCTCAATCTTTTCTTTCTTCACAAACTGATCTGCTTTTTGCTCCAGCCAAAGAGCAGCCTGATCGTACTTGAACTGGCCCAAAAGTATATCGGAACGCAGCAGTGTAGCGTCCAGGTTGTTCTGGTCGTACTGCTCCATCTCGTCCAGCACTTTAAGGGCTTGTCCGTATTTCTGTGCCTGTGTAAGTATTTCAGCTTTAAGCAATAATATAGAAGCTGAAAAAGGGTAATATGTGCTGGCTATTTCGCAGGCAAGCAATGCTTGCTCTTCATTACTATTTTGGAAATAATACTCAATAATCCGCTCAAACTCCTCTTCCTCCATCATTCTTTCTGCCTCACCATTCTTCACTTTTTCATATCGAGCTAACAGGTCATCTACCGAATCCCAATCGTCTTCCTGAAAATCATCATCAAACATACGCTAACGGGTTTTACCAAAATTAGTGAAATAACGGGCCAAAAACAGGGGTGTAATGTTAACGTAGCGTAAAAATGCACAAGTTATACACATAAAAAAGCCGCTGTGGCATAAATAGCTTACAGCGGCTTGCATAAGTTTTAAATAATATTATATTATTAATATAAAGGCAATTCCATATTGTCTTTAGCGCCTTCGCTTTTTATGGTAAAAGGAAATCCGCCTGCTACGGCCACAGAACGTACATTATCCCAACCTTTGCCATATATATAATAATTGCCTTGTTTCAAATCGGTGAAAATAGCCCGTGGCCTGCCATCTATCCTAACAACCAGTTGTGAATCATCGTATTGTTGTGGAATATCCAGCGTATTATATTTTATATATACAATACAGCTATCCAAGTCCTCGCCATAATGTTGGGCTACTACGCTCAACCATGCAGTACCGCCCTTGCCACCAACAATCGGTGGTTTTTCAATAACAACGGGATCTTTATCGCAACTAACAAGAGCTAGTGAAAAAGCAGTTAAGAACAGAACCTTGCTCAACCATACAGGCTTCATGTAAAAGATGATTTTATGGGAGATGAAGATACAAAAAACGGTAATAAATCATCCTTTTTAAAAAAAATGTTACAAACCTACTCATTCAATGTGCTACCCGCTATATTACTGGGCTTACTTTCATTCCATAAGCGGTCGAGTACAGTAACTACATATTTCACTTTGCGGTATTTATTGGCATCAGCATCCAGGTATTCTGCTTTTTGCTGTACACTTATGATATTTTCCGATTTCTCGAGGTTTACAGGTTCATTGTTCGCGAAGCGATATACTGCAAAACGTAAAGTTTCTTTTGCAGGGTTTGTGCCTGACCATTGTAATAAAGTACCCTGCGCTGAAGGTATTGCTTTAAGTACGGCAGGTTCAGGCGCTATGCTATCCAGCCATTTCATCTGTGGTGGAAAGGCGATGTTTGCGTTATAGCGGGCCACCGTATCGCGCACATAAGCTGGTATTTTGCTGAAGCTGGAGGAGCTGTAAAATGAGTAGCCGGGATTTTGTGCGGTATTCCTGATATCTGTTATTTGTGCGGTAAGCTCACCCGTACCCAACCATGGGGCTTTTGTGGCGCCTACCATACGATATACGCCCAGGCCGTAGTAAACGTGCCTGCCATAGCTATGGGCTTCCCACCAAGGTAGCAATACATCGAAGGCGGCAGCACGGTGCTTATGCTCCCAGTACAATTGTGGCATCAGGTAGTCTATCCAGCCTTTTTTTGCCCAAAGCAATATATCGGCATAAAGGTCGTCGTAACAGGTTTGGCCACCACGTGTTGCGGAGCCTTCAGGATCTTTGCTGGCATTGCGCCAAACACCAAACGGGCTAATACCGATCTTTACATAATACTTAGCACGACGAATGTTTGTATGTAGTGTAGATATAAACAGGCTAACATTATTGCGGCGCCAATCTTCTTTATTGTTGAAGTTTTGTTTATACTTGGCGAATGTAGCAGCATCACCAAATTCTTGGCCTGCAATGCGATAAGGATAAAAATAATCATCGAGGTGCACTGCGTCTATATCGTAGCGCCTTACTACATCTAAAATTATCTTTACTACATACTCCCTTACTTCGGGAATGCCGGGGTTCAATTGCGATTTGCCCCCATAAGTTACCAGCCATTCAGGGTGTGTACGTGTGACATGATTAGGCGGGTTAGGGTTTTTTCTGCTATCAGTTAAAGCACGAAAGGGATTGAACCAAGCATGGAATTCCATATTTCGCTTATGCGTTTCCATTACCATAAACTCCAGCGGATCGTAATACGGAAAAGGCGGCTGGCCCTGCCTGCCTGTTAGAAAACGGCTCCAGGGCTCTTCTTCAGATTTATAAAATGCATCGCTGGCGGGGCGTATTTGCACTATTACCGCATTGCAGCCAAGCTGCTGCAATTCATCAAGCCTTTTTATAAACTCTTGCTGTTGCTGAATAGCAGGCAAACCTGGCTTTGAAGGCCAATCGATATTTGATACGGTTGCTATCCATGCGGCCCTTAATTCTCTTTTAGGAGACCTGGCAAAGACGCTGATTACAAAAAAAACAAGGGCAATTGCAACGGTGATGGAACGTGTAAACATGTATAGCAGCGAGTTTTTGCAATAATAAATAAAAAAACGGGCTGGCTTCGATAGCCAGCCCGTAGAAGGATATAAAATATATTCAGGCTATTCTTCTGATTTTTTCTTTGCAGTTTTTTTAGCGGGCTTTTCTGCTGCAGCATCTTCGTCGGCCGATTTTTTAGCAGCGGCTTTCTTAGGTGCAGTTTTTTTAGCGGGTTTTTCTTCGCCTTCTTCAGGTTTAGCAGCCGCTTTTTTAGTTGCTTTTTTAGGTTTTTCTTCTGTATCAGCAGCTTCTTCAGTTTGCTTGGTAGCAGCCTTTTTAGCGGGTTTTTCTTCCGTTTCTTCTTCTTCTGCAGCTTCAGGTTGTTGCAATTTTTCAAAATTGAGCAGGTCGTTTGCTTTCAGCAATTCGTACCATTTCAATATTTTCTTCATATCGCTCACATACACACGGTCTTCATCAAGCTCAGGGTACACCGACTGAAAATATGCTTTTACTGCTTTATTATCGGAAGCAGATTTTGCATCCAGCACTTTTGTACTGCTTTCGCTGTCTTTCATTTTTTGCAAAACGTCGTGCAGGCGTACATTATCGCCGGTAGTATATATTTCAATACTTTCAAGCGGTGTAACATTGTGCAGGCGTGCAGAAATAAATTTTGTTGATTTATCTGCCAGGTTACGCACTATTGCGCCATCGCTTTTAGTAGCCAATAATTGAAAAAGGCCACCTATTCCTGTTACTGCAACTATTTCTCTGTATTCCATATCAATCTTTAAAGGGTAGCAAAAATAAAAGTTTTTGCCTTTAATAGTCCACTAATAAAAAATATTAGTAAAAACTATCATTAGGGGTGTATGTGCTGTTTACTTTATAAGGGTAATTGTACCTTTAAACTCAACATCTTGGGTGCCTACATTGCCACATATAGCTTTTACATAGTAATTGTAGGTACCAATATCCTGCTGTGTACCATTAAACATGCCATTCCAGCCTTCCCCATTTACATTAGTAGTAAATACCCTTTGGCCAAAGCGGTTATAGATTGAAAATATTTTTAATTGCATATCGCCTTTGAAAATTACTTTGATCTTATCGTTCTTACCATCGCCATTAGGCGTAAAAGCATCGGGGATAAATATTTTGCAGCAATTATCGTAGGCGACCTTTGCAGAAGCAGAATCGGTACATTCATGGGCATCGCGCACTATGGCAGTGTACACACCATTACCAATACCTTTCAATTCCGGAGTTGACGCATTTGTGTTCGACCACATATAGTTATACGGCTCTGTGCCGCCGGTTACCTGTGTAGTAATAGCACCTCCATTATCCAGGCCTTCACAATCGTTAGGGACGGCAGTTAGTTTTATTTCCAGTTCCGAAGGCGATTCAATAGTAAAAGGAACGTTTTTACTACAATTTTTACTATCTATTATTGTTACTATGTAATCGCCAGCCTTTAGACCACTAAATTCAGGTTCAAATTTTTGTACTGTTCCCAATGCATATTGTAGTGGTTGTACACCGCCACTTGCTTTTATTTCTATAGAGCCATCTTCGTAGCCAAAACAGGTAACAGGGGTTAACGAAGTATCATCAACCAGTATATGCGGGTAACCTGTCAGGGTAAGTGAAGTATCGTGCTTGCAACCGTTGTTATCAATCACACTAAAAAGATATGTTCCTTCCAGCACCGCACGTATTTGTGGCGATGATTGTGGATTGTTGTTGCCGTAGGCATACTTGTATGCAGGCGTGCCGCCACTTGCGTTTATACGCACTTCGCCATCTGCATACCCTTCACAGGTAGGGTTGGTTATAGTTACATCGTCTATTAATAAAGGGGGCGGCTCAGAAAACGTGACAGAGGTATCCCTGAAGCAATTGCTTTTATCTTTTACACGTATAAAATGCTGTCCGACAGTAAAGCCTGTAAGAATATTGCTTGACTGGAAAACGATCTGGTCGGGGCTATACTCTAAAGGCGGGTTACCGCCACTTGCGTTTACTACCACTTTGCCCGATGCTTCACCAAAGCACAGCACATCGGTAACAGTAAGTGAATTTATTTCAATGCCCGGTGGTTCATTCAAGGTAACAACAGTGTCTTGTATGCAGCCGTGCTGATCTTTTACATGTACGGTGTAGGTACCTGCATACAAAGTGCCAAATGTATTGTTTGCACTGTAAGCTCCCGCACCCAAAGCGAAGGTGTAACCCGGGGTACCGCCAACGGCACTTACCTGTATACTACCGTTGTTGTATTTATAGCACAGCTCGTGCGTCAATACTACCGATGGTACAATAACAGTAGGTTCTGTTATCAATACGTTCGTATCCTTTATGCATCCATTATTGTCTCTTATATGTACCGTATATGTATTGGCAAATAAGCTGGCAAAAACATTCGAACTACCATATGGATTAGCATCAAGCGCATAGGTATAAGGCGATTCGCCACCTGTTGGCTGTATTTGTATTACCCCCGATGCCTCGCGGTTGCAGTTGGCGTCAATGATGTTTATGTTGCCACGTATATGTAAAGAATCTACAACGGTTATTACAGTATCCATGATGCAACCATGTGTATCCTTAATATGAAAAGTGTACGCAGCTGCATTAAGTGGTGTAAACGTAGGCGTGGTACTATAGCTGCCTGTGTTAACGGCATAAGTATAACCGGGAACGCCACCAGTTGCACTTAAGGTAACAAGGCCGTCGGCCAAAGTAGCACAGGTAGTATTTCTTAGCGCCGCTGATGGCACTATGCGTGTAGGCTGGGATAATGACCGCACCGAATCGACCGTACAACCATTAGCATCTTTAAGATGTATGGTATGAGTGCCTGCAGGTAAGCCGCTTAAAATATTTGATGAATTGAATGTACCTGTGTTCACCGCATATGTATAACCCGGTGTGCCACCCGAAGCCGTGATAGTAAAGCTACCATCAGATGAATTATAGCAATTAGCATCTACAGCTACTATATTCGAAATAACAAGGACAGGAGGTTGTGTAATAGTTACAGTTGTATCATCAATACATTGATTGGCGTCTTTTACATGAAAAGTATAGGTGCCGATGGGAAAACCTGTAAAGGAACCGGATGAAGTATAGGTGCCGCTACCTTCTGCAAAAGTATATGGTGTTACACCACCGGTTGCCGATACACTAACAGTACCGCTTGAGCCGCCATTGCATAGAACATTTGTTACTATTGGGTTGGCAATAAGCCTGGGAGGTTCAGTAATATTTACTGTTGTATCCAGGTAGCACCTGTACTGGTCTTCGATATGGAAAGTATAGGTGCCCGCCGTTAGTGTTGTAAAAGTATTGGTAGTACTCAATGTACCGGAACCGAGCTGATACTGGTAGGTTGGCGTGCCACCATTTGCAGTTAAGGTTATAGCGCCGGTATTATTGCCATTACACAATACGTTTGTAACATTAGCTGTGGCGTGTACTACGATAGAATCATTCAAAACATATAAGCTGTCTTTAAGACAGCCATTTACATCTTTTATATGTACCATATAGCTACCACCGGTAAGACCTGTAAATGTATTGCTACTGCTAAAAGAGCCACTGCCTAATGCGTATTGATAGGGTGCAGTACCGTTAACTGCATTTACAGTAATTGTGCCGTTACCAAAGAAATTGCAGGTAGGCCTTGCAACAGAAATCTGTGCGCTTATTTCAGCAGGGTCGGTAACTTGTATGGTTACATCTTTTATACAGTCGTTAGCGTCTTTTACGTGCACAGTATAAGAGCCTGGTGTGAGGCCCGTAAACACATTGTTTGCGCTGTATGTACCACTACCCATTGCAAACCGAAAAGGCGATAAGCCACCCGCAGGGGTAACAGTGATGCGGCCATTATTACCTCCGTGGCAGGAAGGAGGTACCATGCTGGCCGAAGCAAAAATAGCCGGTGGAGAGCTAAATGTTATGCTGGTGTCTTTATAACAACCATTGGTATTTTCAAACCGCAAGGTATATGTACCCGGTACTACACTGTCTGCCTGCTGGCTTGTAACGCCCGATATAGTATGAACAATAGTAGTACCCTGCCTCACCGTGAATATAAAAGGCGACGATGTACCGGAAGGCGTTACATTGAATACCGCCTTTTTGGTACAGGTAGCTGCGGATACCAGTTGAAAGCTGATGCCCGGTATAGGTAATACTATTATTGTATAAGCAACTGTTTGCTTGCTGGATAATGGGCAACCATCATCGGTATAGGTTACAAAAAAAGTATAAGTACCTGCAGGTATATTGGTGATATTCCATGAAAAAGAACCTGTTGGTGCAGTTGTATTATTGTTGCTGATAATAAAACTTGCGCCTGCTGGCAAACCATTTGCAGCTACATTGATATTATCGCCATCCAGATCGGTTGGGTTGATATTGAAGGTCACTGTACCGCTCGACTTACAGACGCTTAAAGTAACGGTATCCACAAGTGTACCGGCGTTTTGGTTGGTAATGACCCCACCTGGAGGGTTGTTGCTGCAAGGGCTTATTACAACAAATGTCATTTCCCGCATACTGCTGCCTATTGCTACACCATTTCTGTATTCAATCACTTTGTTTACCACCAGCGAGCGCTGTGCATTATTAGGTGTAAAGTTCAATTGACCTGTGGTATTACTAAAACTGAACGTACCCGTACTGACACTTAAAGGCGATGAGCCGGTAAATGGAGATACATAACTTATTGAAGAACTGGATACCGCTGTTAGCCCGTTAATAAGCTGAAAATCGAGGCTATCGTTATTGGGGTCAACAGCGCCGGGATTATAACTGGCCGCTTTGTTGATACAAAAGAAAGGAGTAGGTATGGTTGTATATGCAGGCGATGAGTTGGGCGTGCTGCTATTATCAAGCGTAGCTTCAAGAGCCATTACGGTACCACTCACAATATTGGTCATAGTATTACTACGGCCAGCTTGCAAGCCTGGCCCCATAACCCCGTCGAAACGGAAAAGCCAATTAGCAGAAGTACTGGGTAAGGTGATGTTTGCACTATAAGTAAATTTCTTAACACCGGGTATGGTACCGGTTGAAGAAGCGCATTTAGTATTGTTAAGTTGTGCCGGGCAAACAGGTGTTACTTCTACTCCGCTACTTGGCGATTGCACTGATAGCGTAAGCGTAGTGCTGAAAAATAACTGGTCAGTTACCTCTATTTGCGGAGTTGAAGTAGGGAAAGTAGAAAATGCACTACCGTCACAGTCGCCATAGGCTACGAGGGTTACTTTATAAGTATTACCACTAACATGTGTATAAAAAAGATCGGCTCCATAAAAATGCGATGCATTAGCGCGTACGGCCATACAAACAAATACAGCAAGGCATAACAACATTCTGCTATACACGGAAAACAATTTGGGCATAGAGGTGGTATGTATATTTAATATGTAAAATTAACAATATCTGCGCATGCCTGCGTCATAGTAAACATCATAATATGAGACGTAATTTTGGGCTGAAACGTTTGAAAAACAAGCGTTTCAGCATTATTTAGCATTACTATGACAAACTAAAAAAGGCGTTTATTTGCCTTGATAGATTGCAGATAATCTTTCAAATCGGGAGACGCGCCTGTTAAAAGAAGAAATATTACGTATGAAACAGCAATAAAAACAGAGCGGAATATGGCATCAACAACAGGGTGTATAAAAAAAGGCAATATATATCCGGCGCCACAGGCTAATAAACCACCTGTAATTATAAGCAGGCTGTTTTTATTGAATGGCTGTAAATTCAATTTCACTCGCAAAAACAGCATTTTGGCAATATTGAAAACGGCTAATGCAATTGTAGCAGCCCATGCTGCGCCATAGATACCATATATAGGTATCAGGTAGCGCATTAATGCAAAAGATAATAATACAAGTATTGCTGATATCCTGAAATTGAACTTGTAATACTTAGATATACTGATCACTTCATTATTCATACCTGTTGCCATATCTACCAGCCGGCCTATCATTAGTATAAGGGTTATAGGCTTTATTGCTTCGTACCCTTTAGGGAAAATAGCAACTACATTATCAAGGTTACACGCAATAAGTACACACATGCCCACCGCAACAATCAATAAATTATTCCCAAGCCTGTTGAATAATGCACCTATAGCATTTTTATTACCCTCAATATATGTACGATTGAGAACTGCAAAGGAAGCAGTAGCAATTGATCGGTAGGGTATTGATAGTATAGAAACTACAAAAATAGCATTGCGATATACTGCGAGGCTAGCTACACCTGTTTTGTCAAGTGGTGCAAGCATAATGATATCTATGTAGCCTATTAAGCTCATAGAAGCGATCATTAGCAAATGATACCAGGAGAAATGAACGAACTCCAGGTAATTTTTGCGTTTAAATGTTTGAAACTTAAATGAAAATCCAAATCCTTTAGTGCGCATTGCCAGGTATAGCAAAATTGCAGAAGGCACTATATAGCTTACGACAAGGCTTAATATAAATTGATCGAAAGTGATTATTTTATAAAAAAACAGGAATAGAAAGACAATATTTAAAACGCGCAATATAATTTCCCTTACAAAAGCAGATATGGCTACTTTATGTTGAGAAAGCAGGTATTGATCCATCAAAGTCATGTAGCTCCAGCTCAAAACCAGGAAAGGGGTCAGCCAGTAATATTGTTCTATATATGATCTGTCTTGTACCTGGTATTTACTTACAATTATATCTTTCAATAAAAAGTAAACGATAGAAAAAATAATATTAGCAAGTAGCACTACAGCACAGCTAAATGTTATTAATACCTTTCTCTCTTCTCCTCCTTCCTCGTATTTCTGGGTGTATATCTGTAAAAGTGGAGCAGTACCTACTAATGTAAATACCTGTATGATAGCAGCCTGGTATATGAAGTTTGTAATGAAACCTAGTTCGGGCTTATTGAAAATAAAGGCATAGGCATAAGTGATGAGTGCACCTAACAATGCCCCAAAGAAAATCACTAAAGTCGTTTTAACCGATTGTCTGATAACAACGCCCATCAACACTAATATTTAGGCTTTCGCCTATCTGAATACGCTATAAAATATAAGAAACAGCCATTGCAAGTTTTGAAATTACTCCAATTTTCAGCAATCTTTTAGGTATATAGCTTTGGCACATTACAATTTTTTTTAAAACATCCGGTATCTCCATATCGGCTGCATAGCGATTAAAGTCAGCATTTGTTCTTATACCCAGGTTCCGCATCATTCGCCAAAAACCATCGTACACTACTATGCTACTTTTCATATTACCTAGTCCGTAGGTTTTAGCGATATATAAAATTTCAGGTATCTGTATATGAGGATTATTAAAGCTATAACTAGTTACCTGCAAGTTGCCATAATTTATAATTATCAGGGGCTCATGAATATACGCCGCATCTTCTTTTTGCAACATACGTATATAGAATTCTATGTCTACAAACCATTGTAGTTTAGCATCGTAAAGTTCACTAACGCTACTATGAAACATCAGTAAACTGGGAGGACCTATACTGTTTTTTGCATATAAAAGGAAAGGATCTTTTTTTATTCTTAAAAACCGCTCCTCGTTTAATACTTGTTTTTTAAAAGACCCGATCTCCTCTTCAAAATCATACCGGCCGCAATAAATGAACCGGTTCTTAGTTATTGCCGCATCAGCAAATTTTTGCAACGCTGTATTTGAAGCAAACCAGTCGTCATCATGTATTAGTTTTATCCATTCACCATCTGCCAGTTCAATACATCTATTCCAATTACCAGTCATGTTCAATGCCGGTACATTCTTGTAATATTTTATTGATAATCTGTCTCTATATGTGTCAAGAATTTTTTCAATTCTATTATCTTCAGTATTATCCGTTACAATTACATTATAATCTCTATACGTTTGATTAATAATGCTATCTAAAAGCCGTGGCAGGTACTTTGTTCGGTTATAGGTAGGTATACAAATAGAAATAAACGGGTTATTCATCCTGGCGCACTATGGTTTGATGCGAAAATATCTATAAATATATAAATAGCTGTGACGGCTGTATTAGAAACTAGTTGTGAAGTAGCTTGCGATACTGCACTATAAAACTCTCTTTATTGAAATGAACCTTAGCATAACTGTGTGCATTGTAAGATAGGCTTTGCAGCAAATCTTTATTATCTACTAGCTTTTTTATTAATTGTAACCCTTGTGGAACTATATTTCCCTCATTTTCCGGTTCAAGTATCAGCAAGGAGTTACTTTCATTTTGCAAATGAGACTTATTACCTTCAAGGGCTGTCACAACAGGTATGCAACCATTAGCCATACCTTCCTTAATTAACATCGGGAAGCCCTCATATGCCGATGTCATTAATATAACATGGCAGCTTAGGTAAATGTGATACATATCCTCAGACTTACTGACTTGCCCATGCAATACCGACCGTTCTTTTACAAAAGCACTTAGTTCTTCTATTACATTACCTGCAAAATGAAATTCAACATTGATCTGTTGCTCAATACATTTCTGAGCTATTTCATTTAGTAAATGCACACGCTTTTGTTTACTTCCTCTGCCTGCATACAGTACTTTTAAAGGCAATTGGTAACTTTTGCCCGATATGTCAGCAATCTTTACTCCCGGTTCTATGTATAATACCCTGTTGATAAGAGCTGGGTCTATTCCATATTCCTCATATTGTTTTTTAATGTTTGCTAATGTTAAGCTATCATATACAATTCGATAATTAAGTAAATTGCAATTCGCCAATCCAAAGAACTCCATACCATTTTTACCATAAGTGAAATTGTGTAGCAATTCAGTTTTTATAATGTCCTTTCTAATAAAAGGCAACATATCATAAAAAAAAGTACTGTTAGAGCTAAAAACATGCGCGTGTTTGTGCCTGTTTACATAAAATGAGTAATAATGGACGGTAAAAAGTCTGAATATGAGATTATCGCACCAAAAGTGAATATCTTGTAAATAGGCATTGGGCGTGGCATAAAATTCAATTTTGAAAGTATCATTTAAAGATCTGCGAGTAAAATATATCTCTTTATATACATCGGGTATGCTTTGTAATATATCAAGATGAATACGTTGCGCACCACCTAGTGCATACCTATCTAAAAAGAAGAACAGATTACCTTTATTTTTTTTCTTAAACAGTGCTATAGGATAAAGGAATATGAATGATATAGGGTATGTTAGATATAAAAGAACTCTGAAAAGCTTGATTTTCGTAAGATTATGTAGCATATATACAAATACGGTGGCGGTAAAATTAGTAACAAATAAATGTTTGCGACTATCATAACTTATGGTTTTTTTAATGGAGCTACATATTTAAAGTGAAATATTCGTTCGTTTTCCTGCTTTTGCAAAGAATATGCTGTGAAAAAATGCTTTAAACACCATTTATATTGTATATACAACCTTGTAAATTCGCAACAGACCTTTACCTTTGTGTGTCCTGAAAAGTGGGCTGCATAGTCGTTTTAATATTATGAATTATTTACTGCTGGCTGTTGACCAGAATACGCCCTTCAACTATTTTCCTATTGCATTGCAATTGGTAGTAGCCGTTGGCTTCGTGGCAGTGATGATGGGGGTAACCCATTTGTTAGGCCCAAAACGAAAAACTCAAGATAAGCTTATCAACTTTGAAAGCGGCATTCCCTCAGTAGGTAACGCCCGTCAGCCCATGGCAATCAAGTATTTCCTGGTAGCTATCTTATTCGTGCTTTTCGACGTTGAGGTTATTTTCTTTTATCCTTACGCAGTCAACTTCCGCGAATTAGGTACAGATGGCTTCTTGGCGGTTATCATGTTTGTTGCATTCTTCCTTTGTGGGTTTATATATATCATGAAGAAAGGTGCCTTGAAATGGGAAGATTAACAGTTTATGGTTCGTGATGGAATGACTTTGTAGCAGTAGATCGTAAACGTTTTAAATTTAAAATTTATGTCTCGTCCGGTTCAGTATAACACGAATATAAAAATAGCCGAGATGCCCGAAGGGTATACCGGCGAAGGCTTTTTTGCCACCTCTTTGGATAAAGTAGTGGGATTGGCACGTAAAAATTCGCTTTGGCCTTTACCATTTGCTACATCTTGCTGTGGTATCGAGTTCATGGCAACTATGGGTGCCAACTACGATCTGGCCCGTTTCGGCTCTGAACGTATGGGTTTTACGCCCCGCCAATGCGATATGCTTTTAGTTGCTGGTACTATTGCTAAAAAAATGGGCCCTATCCTGCGCCAGGTTTACCTGCAAATGGCTGAACCGCGCTGGGTAATAGCTATCGGTGCCTGTGCATCGAGTGGTGGTATATTCGATTCTTATTCTGTACTACAGGGTATTGATCAGGTAATACCTGTTGACGTATATGTACCAGGCTGCCCGCCAAGGCCGGAAGGCATATTAGATGGTATTTTGAAACTACAGGATCTTGTGCAGAACGAGAGCCTGCGCCGCCGTAACAGTCCGCAGTATAAGGCACTGCTGGATAGCTACGGGATACAATAACAGAGAATTCAAAAGGCAAAATTCAAAAGTTAGAAATTTTGGATATTGACTTTTTACTTTTGACTTATATATGGCTTTGACCAACGAAATAGTAAAACAAAAACTGACGGAAAAATTCGGCGATGTGCTGGGTTGGGAGGAATCGTTTGGTATGCAGTGTGTAACCGCACCTGCTGATCTGAACCTGAAAGTGATGCAATACTTATACGATGATGAATCGTTAAGGTTTCGCTTTCTGACCGATCTGACCGCAAACCATTTTCCCGATCGTAAAGGTGAAGAGTTGAGTGTGGTGTATCACTTGCATAACCTGGTTGATAATATCCGCCTGCGTATGAAGGTATATGTGCCGATAGAAAAGCCGGATGTATTTACCGCAACGCAGTTGTTTTCGGGTGCTAACTGGATGGAACGCGAGACTTACGATTTCTTTGGCGTAAACTTCGTTGGCCACCCTAACCTGACACGTATATTGAATGTTGACGAGATGGATTACTTCCCTATGCGTAAAGAATATGCAATGGAAGACCCTACACGTGTAGATAAAGATGATGAGATGTTTGGCCGCGGCGGCACTATCAATTAAAATAGTTTTTAAACCTGTTTTATAAGTACTGGGAAGTACGTTGGGTTATGACAGAATTAGAACATAGCAGGCAGCACATAAAGCTGGCCGAAGAATCGCTTCAAAAGCAAAGCACCACGCTCAACCTGGGTCCTACGCACCCGGCTACGCATGGCGTGTTTCAGAATATATTAGAGATAGATGGCGAAAAGGTTTTAGAAGCCACGCCTACTATTGGCTATATACACCGTGCGTTCGAAAAGATCGCAGAGCGCCGCCCTTACTACCAGATAACCCCGCTTACCGACCGCCTGAACTATTGCTCGGCTCCTATTAATAATATGGGCTGGCACATGACCATCGAAAAACTATTAGGGATCAAAATACCTAAGCGTGTCGATTACCTGCGCGTTATGATTATGGAGCTGGCACGTATTGCCGATCACCTGATCTGTAACTCGGTAGTAGCGGTGGATACCGGTGCCCTGACGACCTTTACTTATGTATTCCAATGGCGTGAGCTGATATACGAGATATATGAAGAAGTATGCGGCTCCCGTCTTACAACTAACATTGGCCGTGTAGGTGGCTTTGAAAGAAACTTTACACAAACAGCTTTCGATAAAACACACAAATTCCTTGAAACCTTCCCGAAGGTGATGAAGGAGTTTGAAACCCTGCTTACCCGCAACCGTATCTTTATGGAGCGTTGTATAGGTGCAGGTCCAATAAGCGCAGAGCGTGCGTTGAACTACGGCTTCACAGGCCCTAACCTGCGTGCAGCCGGTGTCGATTATGATGTACGCGTATCGCAGCCTTATTCATCTTACGAAGATTTTGATTTTAAAGTGCCGGTTGGTACTACGGGCGATGTGTACGATCGCTACCTGGTGCGCAACATGGAGATATGGGAAAGCTACAGCATCGTAAAACAGGCGCTTGAAAAAATTGCAGCTATCGAACGTGAAGACCCATCTCAGAAAGATGTGTTCTACGCGCCGGAAGCAGACCATTTCCACCTGCCGCCAAAAGAAGATGTGTACACGAAGATGGAGGCACTGATCTTCCACTTTAAAATGATAATGGGCGAGATTGAAGTACCACCGGGTGAAGTATATCATGGTGTGGAAGGTGCCAATGGCGAAGTAGGTTATTACCTGATAAGCGATGGTGGCCGTACGCCGTACCGCTTACACTTCCGCAGGCCATGCTTTATTTATTACCAGGCTTACCCTGAAATAATAAAGAATGGTTTACTGAGTGATGCCATTATTACATTGAGTAGCCTGAACGTAATTGCCGGAGAACTGGACGCATAAAACTACTAATTAGCAAAAGCTGATTGATGAACAAAATAAACGAACAACGAGTACAGGAGATCATAGCACGCTACCCGGAAGGGAAGCAAAAAAGTGCGTTGATACCTTTATTGCATATAGCGCAGGAGCAAAACAACGGTTGGCTGGATGTACCTGTTATGGATCATGTAGCTGAGCTGTTGCACATAAAACCTATTGAAGTGTACGAGGTGGCTACCTTTTATACCATGTTCAACATGAAGCCGGTAGGTAAATATGTTTTTGAAGTATGCCGTACGGGCCCTTGTATGTTGAATGGCAGTGATCAGATCATCGATTACATAAAACAAAAACTAAGCATCAGCGAAGGCGAAACTACGCCCGATGGTATGTTTACATTGAAGCCTGCAGAATGTTTAGGTGCATGCGGTTATGCGCCAATGATGCAGCTGGGCAAACATTTTAAAGAGCATCTTACTCCTGAAAAAGTAGATGCTATAATTGACGAATGCAGGAGAAACGCCGCCGCAACCAACTAATTAAAAATGCAAAAGGCAAAGATCAGAAGCACAACACTTTTTGAATTTTGACTTTTAACTTTTGACTTTAAGAGATAAATGAAATTATTATTAGAACACGCACACGTTGAGGGTATTCGTTATTACGATACCTATCGCAAGCATGGCGGTTACCGTTCTGTAGAGAAGGCATTTAAAATGTCGCCCGAAGAGATAGTGGAAGAGGTGAAGAAAAGCGGCCTGCGTGGTCGTGGTGGTGCGGGTTTCCCTACTGGTATGAAGTGGAGCTTCCTGGCTAAGCCAGAAGGCGTGCCTCGTCATCTGGTGTGCAATGCCGATGAATCAGAACCCGGTACTTTTAAAGACCGTTACCTGATGGAGTTCATTCCGCACTTGTTAGTGGAAGGTCTTATCGTCAGCAGTTTTGCACTGGGTAGCAATGCTACTTATATATATATACGGGGTGAATACGCATGGATAGTTGATATACTGGAACAAGCGATTGGCGAAGCAAGAGCTAATGGCTGGCTGGGTAAGAACATCCTGGGTACAGGTTTCGATTGTGAAATATATGTACAGCGCGGTGCGGGAGCATATATATGCGGTGAAGAAACGGCACTGATAGAAAGCCTGGAAGGTAAGCGCGGCAACCCGCGTATCAAACCTCCCTTCCCCGCCATACAAGGTGTGTGGATGAGGCCAACCGTGGTGAACAACGTAGAAACATTGGCAGCAGTAGTACCCATAATAAATATGGGTGGTGATGAGTATGCTAAAATAGGCGTAGGCAAATCAACAGGTACCAAACTGCTTTCGGTTTGTGGTAATGTAAATAAGCCGGGCATCTACGAAATAGATATGACCCAAACGGTAGAAGAATTTATCTTCTCCGATGAATATTGTGGTGGCATACCTAAAGGCAAACGCCTGAAGGCATGTATCCCGGGTGGTTCATCCGTACCTATATTACCTGCTAACCTCTTGCTGAAAACAGCAAAAGGCGAAAACAGGATGATGAGTTACGAAGGACTTGCAGATGGTGGTTTTGCTACCGGTACCATGATGGGTTCTGGTGGTTTTATTGTATTCGATGAAGATCAGTGCGTGGTTCGTCATACCATGACACTGGCTCGTTTCTACAACCACGAAAGTTGCGGACAATGCAGCCCTTGCCGCGAAGGCACCGGCTGGATGTACAAAATATTGAAGAATATAGAGAACGGAAAGGGTAAGATGAGCGATATTGACTTGCTTTGGGATATTCAGCGTAAGATAGAGGGTAACACCATCTGTCCGCTGGGCGATGCCGCAGCATGGCCTGTAGCCGCCGCTATCCGCCACTTCCGCGATGAATTTGAATGGCATATAACAAACCCTGCAGAAGCGGTAACCAGGAATTTTGGTTTAGCGCATTATGCAGACCCGATACATGTGCCTACGGTAGCGTAGTTTTTGGTTTTCAGTTTTAACTTTTGACTTAGTTAGTATGTCTGAGGTACAGAATTTTAAAGTAACGATTGATAATATAACGGTAGAAGTACCCGCTGGTACTACTATACTTAATGCAGCACGCATGATAGGTGGAGAAGTAGCGCCGCCAACCATGTGCTATTACAGCAAGCTGAAAGAAAGTGGTGGTAAATGCCGTACCTGTTTAGTTGAGGTAAGCAAGGGTTCTGAAAAAGACCCACGCCCTATGCCAAAGCTGGTAGCCAGCTGCCGTACTACTGTTATGGATGGTATGGAAGTGAAAAACATCACTTCTGAAAAAGTAATTGATGCGCGTAAAGGTGTGGTTGAATTCTTATTGCTGAACCACCCCCTCGATTGCCCGGTTTGCGACCAGGCCGGCGAATGTAACCTGCAGGATCTTAGCTATGAGCATGGTGATTCAGGTACACGCTATGAATTTCCCCGTCGCACATTCGAGAAAGAAGATATCGGTGAGTACATACAACTGCACATGACGCGTTGCATACTTTGTTACCGTTGCGTGAATACAGCATCAGAACTTACCAATAAACGTGAGCATGGTGTACTGGATCGTGGTGACCACTCTACTATCAGTACTTACCTGAACAAAGCATTAGACAACGAATTTATAGGCAACGTAATTGACGTATGCCCGGTAGGTGCGCTGACCGATAAAACATTCCGTTTTAAGAACAGGGTGTGGTTCACCAAACCGGTAGATGCACACCGCGATTGCCCTACTTGCAGCGGTAAAACGCGCTTGTGGATGCGTGGCGATGAAGTGTACCGCGTTACTGCCCGTAAAAACGAGTGGGATGAAGTTGAAGAATGGATCTGTAACGATTGCCGTTTCCATAAAAAGGAAACAAAAGACTGGGTAATTGAAGGCCCGTCGAAAGTGAACCGTCACAGTGTTATATCGCAAGGTCATTATGTAGGTGTAAAGAAATCGCAAAACTTCCTGCCCGATGTAATTGGGAAGGATCCTAAGTTGCTGATGGACATACACAGTATCAGTGATGTAAACAGGCCGGAGATAGAACTATCGAAAATAGAGGGCCCGGCACATTCTGACGATTTTAAGAAAGACCAGTAAAAAATTAACGAACTAATTACTTTTGCGCCGTTATGCTATTATTGCAAGTTGACATAGCTTTTATCATAGAGAAGGTAATCCTAATATCAGTTATACTGATGGGTTCGCTGGGTGTAGCCATGTATGCTACCTGGGGCGAGCGTAAAGTAGCAGCTGTAATGCAGGATCGTCGTGGCCCTAACCGTGCGGGTCCGTTTGGTTTACTACAACCCCTGGCCGATGGTTTGAAACTTTTCATGAAAGAAGAGATCATCCCCGACCGCTCTACACGTTTCTTATTTATACTGGGCCCATGTTTGGCAATGCTTACTGCTACCATGACCAGCGCTGTTATTCCGTGGGGACCTGATTATGTTACTGAAACAGGGCGTGTTATTTCTTTCCAGGTTGCAGATATTAATATAGGTATCCTTTTTGTGTTTGGTGTAGTGAGCCTTGGTGTATATGGTGTCATGCTGGGTGGCTGGGCATCGAACAACAAATTTTCTTTATTAAGTAGCATCCGTGCCGCATCGCAGGCCATCTCTTACGAGCTGGCTATGGGTATCAGCCTTATTGCTTTATTAATGATGACTGGTTCTTTAAGCATGCGCGATATAGTTGGCCAGCAGCATGGCTTTTGGGATAACGGATATTTTACCTGGAACTTCTTCAAACAGCCATTAGGCTTCTTCATATTCCTGGTTTGCTCTTTTGCTGAACTGAACCGTGCTCCTTTCGATCTTCCCGAATGCGAAAGCGAATTGAACATGGGTTACCACCAGGAGTATTCGTCTATGAAACTGGGCTTCTACCTGTTTGCTGAATATATCAATATGTTTATCAGCTCGGCGATATTGGCTACCCTGTTCTTCGGTGGTTACAATTTCCCGTTCATGGATCAGGTTGCAGGTGCGGTACACCCAATGCTGTTTACGCTGATATGCGTAATGGTACTAATGACTAAAATAATTGCATTTATACTGTTCTTCATGTTCATAAGGTGGACGCTTCCGCGTTTCCGTTATGATCAGTTGATGAACATAGGTTGGAAATCACTGATACCGCTGGCACTATTTAATATGCTGGTAACAGGTGCGGTGATATTGTGGGTAATCAGATAGAAACGAATCAGAACAATGGAAAAACTAACAGATAAATCAGTACAGGTAGATCGCAGCCCAATGACATTTGGCGAGCGTATGTACCTGCCTGCCATTGCCAAAGGGTTGAGTATTACGGTTGGGCACATCTTTAAAAAGAAAGCTACTGTAAGCTACCCTGAAGAGAAGCGCCCGTTCAGCCCGGTATTCCGTGGCCTGCACGTGCTGAACCGAGATGAAGAAGGCCGCGAACGCTGCACAGCCTGTGGTTTGTGTGCATTAGCATGCCCTGCGGAAGCTATTACTATGGAAGCTGCAGAACGCAAGCCGGGTGAAGAAACATTGTACCGCGAAGAGAAGTATGCAGCTAAATATGAAATAAACATGCTGCGTTGCATATTCTGTGGTTATTGCGAAGAGGCTTGTCCTAAAGATGCGGTATATCTCAGCGAAACGGTAATGCCATCGAACTACACACGCAAAAGTTTCATCTATAAAAAAGAAGATCTTTTGATCCCTCACCCTAAAATGCAAGAAGGCGCAAAATAATTATGAGCACTTTCGAGATAATATTCTGGTTCCTTTCAGTAATGGCTATAAGCTCTGCATTGGGTGTGGTATTAAGCCGCAACCCGGTGAACAGCGTGCTGTTCCTGATCCTTACTTTCTTTTCTATATCAGGCCACTATATATTAATGAACGCCCAGTTCCTGGCGGTGGTTAATATAATAGTATATGCCGGTGCCATCATGGTACTGTTCCTGTTCGTTATCATGCTCATGAATTTGAATGCCGATAGCGAACCGCAGAAGAACAGGCTGGTGCAATTGGCGGGTGTTATATCGGGTGGTACATTATTCCTTATCGTACTGGCTGCGTTGAGAACATCTACCGTTAGACCTTTAGAGCAAACGCCAACAGATATCGGGTTGATAAAAAATCTTGGTAAAACATTGTTCACGCAATTCGTTCTGCCATTCGAAATAAGTAGTGTGTTATTCCTCAGTGCGATGATAGGTGCTATAGTAATTGGTAAAAAGGAAGAAGCCACCACGATTGAAAAATAGTTAGACTTAATTTTTTTTTAGATGCCTGTACAATATTATCTGTTCCTGAGCCTTGCCTTGTTTTGCATAGGTATAATGGGCACCATGATGCGCCGCAACGCCATCATCATATTTATGTGCATTGAGCTGATGCTGAATGCTGCGAACCTTTTGTTGGTTGCTTTTTCTAAAATGTATAACGACGGCGCTGCACAAATATTTGTGTTCTTTATAATGGTGGTAGCCGCTGCGGAAGTTGCCGTTGGCCTTGCCATTATTGTAATGATGTACCGCAAAGTACATTCGGTAGATATAAATATTTTGAACAGGTTGAAGCATTAATTTGAGCATGACACAATTAGTTTACTTAGTACCCTTATTTCCCCTGATCGGTTTCCTGATCAATGGTATAGGCTGGAGAAAAATGCCTAAGTCGGCAGGCGGTGTTATTGGCAGCCTGGCTATCCTGGCTTCGTTTGCAGTATCGCTCGGTATCTTCTTCGAAGTGAAAGATGCCGTTGAACCTACCTATGTTCACCTGTTCGATTTTATACAATCAGGCAAATTGTACATACCATTTACTTTCCAGGTCGATCAGTTGTCTTCTTTATTCCTGCTTATCATTACCGGCATCGGTTTCCTGATACACGTATACTCTACATCTTATATGCACGATGATGAAGGCATGGTGAAATACTTCGCCTACCTGAACCTGTTCGTGTTCTCGATGTTGCTATTGGTATTAGGCGCTAACTACCTCATCATGTTCATTGGTTGGGAAGGTGTAGGCCTTTGCTCTTACCTGCTTATTGGTTTCTGGTTCAAGAACCGCGACTATACCAATGCTGCTAAAAAAGCATTCGTGATGAACCGTATCGGTGACCTTGGCTTTTTGGTAGGTATGCTGATGGTACTGTACACTTATGGTACACTTTCTTACCAGGATTTCTTTGGTCAATTGAAAAGCGGCGCAGTACCTGTTGATCCTTCTTTATACAACTGGATAGCCATTTGCTTCTTTATAGGTGCTATGGGTAAAAGTGCCCAGATACCTTTATACACATGGCTACCCGATGCGATGGCGGGTCCAACCCCGGTATCGGCACTGATACACGCGGCTACCATGGTTACCGCAGGTATTTATATGATAGCGCGTAGCAGTGCTTTATATGATCTTGCACCAATGGCGCTGAACCTTGTCGGTATCATCGGTTTGGCAACAGCATTATTCGCTGCAACCATTGCCATCAAGCAATACGATATTAAAAAAGTACTGGCCTATTCTACCGTTAGTCAATTGGGCTTTATGTTCCTGGCTTTGGGTATGGGTGCTTATACTACGGCTGTGTTCCACGTTATGACACACGCCTTCTTCAAAGCCCTTTTGTTCCTGGGTAGCGGTAGTGTGATACACGCAATGGGTGGTGAGCAAGATATCCGCCTGATGGGCGGCCTCAGCAAAAAAATGCGCATCACGCAGGTTACTTTCCTGACAGGTTGTTTGGCTATCGCAGGGATCCCCGGTTTTTCAGGCTTCTTCTCTAAAGATGAAATTTTAGCTGCTACATACGCACACAGCCCCGTAATGTATTACCTCGCTTTAGCTGCTGCTATGATGACTGCTTTCTATATGTTCCGTTTATACTTCCTTACGTTCACAGGTACTTTCCGCGGCACGCACGAACAGGAACATCATCTGCACGAAAGCCCTGCGGCTATCACTATACCGCTTATAATATTAGCTATACTTTCAGTGGTAGGTGGTTATGTTGGCCTGCCTCCAGTTATCAGCGAGCATCATACATTTATGACTTACCTGGCTCCGGTACTTACCAACCTGGGCGAGCATCATTTAAGCCATGGCACCGAATGGATGTTGATGGGTCTTTCAACGGGCCTGGTCATCATCATGATCATTGTAGCATACACACGCACTAAGAAACCTGACTTTACACCAAACAGCGGCCTGGCAAAAGTGCTGGAAGATAAATGGTATGTCGATGAACTGTATGATGCCATCATCGTTCGCCCTATAGAAGGTTTGTCGAACGTGTTGAACAAATTCGTTGAGAAGATGGGTATCGATGGTGCGGTGAATGGTGTGGGTAAAACAGTGCGTTGGGGTGGCGACCGTATCCGCCTGCTGCAAAGCGGACAGGTTGGTTTCTACATCTTCGCCATGGTGATAGGTATAACATTATTATTCGCGCTAAGCTTTTTCTGGATTCATTAGATAAAACAGCAACTGCAAATATTGCAATAGCATTATGATCTTAACATTACTCATATTGATTCCTTTGATAGCAGGCATACTCAGCTTTGTTGTTAAGGGGAATGGTGCAAAAGGGCTGGCGCTGTGCAGCTCGTTGGTAACGCTTGCAGTGGCAGCTTATGTAAGCGCTACAAGTGCCGAACCTATCGGCTGGAGCATGCAATGGATACCCCGCCTTGGTACGCAAATATCTTTACAGGCCGATGGTATGAGCGCAATGCTTTGCCTGCTGGTTGGTATCGTTATGCCGGTCATCTTCATCAGCAACTGGAATAAACAAGTAGAAAGGCCGCATGCTTTCTATGGTTTAATGCTTTTATCGCAAGCGGGTATCACAGGTGTTTTCCTTGCTTACGATGCTTTGTTATTCTATTTCTTCTGGGAGCTTGCATTGATACCTGTTTACTTCCTTTGCTCGCAATGGGGTGGTGAAAAGCGTATACCTGTTACCTTCAAATTCTTCGTCTATACTTTCGTAGGCAGCTTAATGATGCTGGCTGCGCTGATATATCTTTCATTGCAAAACCCGGGTGCAAACGCATACTCATGGCCTAATATAGTACGTGCGGGTATGTCGCTGCCGGCTGGTGCGCAAATAAGTTTATTCTGGCTCATCTTCATAGCCTTTGCTATCAAGATGCCGATATTCCCTTTCCATACCTGGCAGCCCGATACGTATGAACAATCCCCAACACCTGTTACTATTATACTTAGTGCACTGATGGTGAAGATGGGTATGTTCGCGGTGATACGCTGGTTGCTACCCGTATTACCTGCAGGTGTTGCTTACTGGTCTGATACGGTTATCATACTGTCTGTTATAGGTATTGTATATGCATCGTGCATCGCTATTGTGCAAACTGATCTAAAAAGACTGGTGGCGTATTCTTCTATTGCACACATGGGCTTGATGTCTGCTGCTGCTTTCTCGCAAAGCCATGTAGGTATGCATGGCCTTATGGTGCAAATGTTCAACCACGGTATCAACATTACCGGTATGTGGCTTATCATTAGCATGATTGAGCAACGCTGGGGTACGCGCGATATGACCAAGTTGGGTGGCATGGCTTCAACCGCACCTAAAATGGCTATCGCTTTAGTAATTATAGCATTCGCAAATATTGCACTGCCACTTACCAATGGTTTCATTGGCGAGTTCATGTTGTTCAATGGTTTGTTCGAAAGCGCATCGCCTTACCATATTACTTTTATGGTAGTGGCTGGCTTGGGTATCATCTTAGGAGCAGTTTATACGCTGAACATGGTGCAGAAAACAGCTTATGGAAATGCTGCACAAATGGTGGTAAATAAAGATCTGTCGACGAACGAATATGTGGGACTGGCTATAGTAATTGGACTAATACTGGTTTTGGGTGTGTATCCAAAACCATTGCTCGATATGACTGCAGGCGTGGTAAACCTGATGATACCGTAACCTGTAATAATATTTTGACATTTAACTCTTGTATTTGAAATGAAGGCAATTATTGCTGCTACGATAATAGGTGTGATCATGATGTTCGCTGGTCTCTTTATGGAGAACAAGCGTTCGGTAGTTACATTGGCAACTGTATTAATGTTCGCATTGCTGGGTGTTAATATCTGGGAATTGATGCATACACCGTCTGATGCCCCGCAGTTATTCTTTAATAACATGCTGCGTATCGATAGGTATGCACTTTGGTTCAGTACGCTGATGACGGGTTGCACCTGTTTATATTTCCTGCTGATAGGTAAAGAAATAGCTAAAGTAGGGGCACACGTTGCCGATTACTTTGCTTTGATCGTTTTTATACTCTGCGGTATCTATTTGCTTGCTGGTTACAACAACCTGCTGATACTCTTTATAGGCATCGAGATACTTTCTATACCTCAATACATATTAGCGGGTAGCGATAAGCGCAACCTGAAAAGCAGCGAAGCAGCCTTGAAATACTTCCTGATGGGGTCTTTCTCAACAGGTATTTTACTGATGGGTATTACATTATTGTATGGTGCTTCGGGTTCATTCGATATTACAAGTTTTTCATTCCTGCAAACAGAGTCTTTAAATCCTTTGGCATTATCGGGTATCCTGTTCATCATGGTGGCACTGGGCTTTAAAGTATCGGCTGCACCAATGCACATGTGGACACCAGATGTGTACGATGGTGCACCTACCCCGTTTACTGCATACATGGCAACCATAGTTAAAGCAGGTGCGTTCGTAGCCTTCCTTCGTTTATTCACTGTAGCCTTTGGTAGCCTGAGCAGCCACTGGATGATTATACTGGCTGTTATTGCAGCAGCTACTTTATTAGTGGGTAACGTAACAGCAGTATTTCAGCAAAGCGTAAAACGTATGCTCGCCTATTCATCAATAGCCCAGGCAGGCTTTATGTTGTTTGCGGTGCTTTCGGTTAATGCTACTGCATGGCAAGGCTTTATCATTTACGCAGTTGCCTACAGTGTAGCAACCATTGGTATTTTCGCTGTACTGTTAAAGCTGAAAGACTATACGTACGATGGCTTTAATGGCCTGGCTAAGAGCCAACCCGCGTTGGCATTTTTTACTACTATCTTTCTTTTATCATTAGCAGGTATACCGCTTACAGGTGGCTTTATGGCAAAATACTTTGTATTGCTGGCGGCAGTAGAACAAGGGCAGCTTTTATGGCTGGTAATATTTGGCTTGCTGATGGCGGCCATTAGTGCCTATTATTATTTCAAAGTTATCATCGCTATGTACTTTAAGCAAGGTACGCCTGAATTGAACAGCGAGATCACAAGCAGCGATAAGTTCCTCTTAGCAATTACCTGTGGTATTGTAATACTGATAGGCGTTGCTCCGCAGTTGCTGCTGAGCAATATTTAAAAAGATATTTATTTTGAATTTTGAATGCCTCACTTAGTGGGGCATTTTGTTAATGTACAATTGCCACAGCCTCAATGGTTGCATAGCAATATGGCGCATCCGACTGGTTTTTGAAACAGATATAATATTCGCCTGCATAGGGTATAGGTAGCACCTGTACATCGTAAGTGCCACCTGTGCTATTGGTTTGCCATATCAATGGACGGCATTGGTCGCGCTCATCTCTTGCGAACATAGCGGCACACATTACATTATCAAAAGTTGACATGCTGATACGTGCTTCCGATGGCTTACTATCTACCATACAACCTATCACATATATAGGTGCGCCTGCTTCCAGTTTTTCTTGCAGCTGGTTGAGCAGGTGTACAGGTTTGGATGCATTCCTTTCATTCAACCCAATATGGAATATCAACCGTTCAGTACCGGGAGGTATAGAGAATGAACAATAATCTTTCGAATGTATGGTGCTGGATTCCAGGTTTTCGTTCCCGATCTTTAATACTTTATTGCATAATGGTACCGCCTTATATGCATAGCTTGCAACGGGCAGCATAACGGTAGCAAGCGCTAGAGTGATGTGCTTCATTATTTGCTGTATTAATTGCCGCCAATTTATAAATCCATCCACTATATAAATGTTAAAATGCATAAGTCAGGCCTTTATTTATGCGCAAATAATGTATTATTCATCGTATCTTTGTTCCGCTAAATCCTTTAGATGATTAGGCTTATAGCAAGAATTTAGTTATTCACAGCTGTGTATTACTTTTCACTATAAAGTTGCTTAGCTGCATTACTTTCGATGTGTACCCGAAAAAGGTGAGACTTATGGATATCGAACAAATGATGCCCCACGTTGAGGCCCTTATATTTGCCAGCGAACGCCCTATTATTATGGTAGAGATAGTAGAAATGCTGTCTCTGGCGCTGGAAGAGACTATTGAAGAAGAACGCGTTGCTATATGTATTGATGCGATACGTGAGAAATATGAAGCGGAATATTATCCTTTTCAACTAAGGGAAGCAGGCGGGGGTTATCAATTCCTTACCAAGAAAGCTTACCACAAAACAGTTTTACAGCTGAATGGCGATAAGCATATTAAAAAGCTATCTGCTTCAGCAATGGAAACATTGGCGATCATTGCATACAAATCACCAATAACTAAATCTGAAATAGAATTCATACGTGGTGTAAGTGCCGATTATGCTATTCAAAAATTGTTGGAAAAGGAATTGATAGTTATTACTGGTCGCAACGAAAATATGATAGGCAAACCGCTTACTTATGCTACCTCAAAGAACTTTATGGATTACCTGGGCATTAATAACCAGGCAGAATTGCCACAATTGAAGGATATCTCTAATATCGAGATAGTGATGCCAACTGCAGGTTCTGAAGCCATACCTGAAGGGGACAATCCAACCATGATGGTACATGCCGACGGTACAATAGAGCACGGAGAATAGTTATTATACAGACAGTACATAGCCCACCGTCATTAGGCTGTGGGTTTTTTTGTGTTGTGCCCCTTTGGCTTTAGCTTTGCAGCTCAAATCATCTATACATATATGTCTGCTCGTTTGTTGCTTACTGTTATCTCAGGTTCTATACTGCTGTTCAACACCGCTTCGGCACAAAACAAGTCTGATAAGGCTGTTATCAAACAACTGAAAGCAGACATTGGCTACCTGGCATCTGACGAACTGGAAGGCAGGCGTGTAGGCTCTGAAGGTGAGAAGAAAGCAGCCGACTACCTGGAGCAACGCTACAAGGCAATGGGCATACCTGCATACGAAGGCAAGTACAGGTACCCTTTCCAATACGTAGATGGCAAGCAGATCAACCCGCTTACAAGCATCAAGCTGGGCAACAACGCCATGACCATCAAAGAAGATGCATTCCCTTTGGCGTTTAGCGCCAACAAGAAGGCGTATAGCGAAGTACTGCCCGATGTACTGGAACAAGGCAACATCTGGATGATGCCTATCTACAAAGACAGCGCTGAAGCACAGGATGCGCACTTCGACTGGGAGAAGGCAGCCTTCGACAAAGCAAGTGAAGCACAGAAGAACGGTGCTACAGGCGTACTCTTCTACGATAGTTACAATGCCAAGTTTGCACCCGAGTACAATGCCAAGTCGGAATACGAGACACTGGAGATACCGGTTGCCATGCTGACCTACAAGGCTTACAATGATCGCATCAACGAGCTAAGGAACGGCAACAGCAGGAACGGCACACCCGTCGAACTGAACATATCGCTGAAGAAGAGCGAACTGACGGGCCATAACGTAGCAGCATACATAGACAACAAAGCACCATACACAGTAGTAATAGGCGCCCACTTCGATCACTTAGGTTACGGCCACGACGGCAACAGCCTCGATGCTAAGAAGACCTACGAGGTACACAACGGTGCCGATGACAACGCCAGTGGTACTGCTGCCCTGATGCAGATAGCGCAATGGGTGAAGAAGAACAAGCTGAACCACTACAACTACCTGTTCATAAGCTTCTCAGGTGAAGAAGAAGGGCTGATAGGCTCTAAAGCCTTTGTGAAAGAGCAGAAGCTGGATAGCAACAAGATAGCCTACATGATAAATATGGATATGGTTGGCCGCCTTAATGACAGTACTCATGCGCTCACCATAGGTGGTGTAGGTACCTCACCATCATGGGGTGCCTTTGTTAAGAACAACAAGTTCAAGGTAGCTGTTGATAGCGCAGGTGTTGGTCCTTCAGATCATACATCGTTCTACTATGCTGGTATACCCGTACTGTTCTTCTTTACAGGCCTGCATACCGACTACCACAAGCCAAGCGATGATGCCAACAAGATCAACTACGCAGGTGAAGCACAAGTGATGCACTATATCTACGACATTGTTGCTAAAATGGAGCAGCAACCTAAACCTGAGTTCAGAACTACCAGGCAATCAACAGTAGGCAAAGTGCGTTTTAAAGTAACACTAGGTATCATGCCCGACTACTCCTTCCAGGAAGGTGGTGTACGTGTAGATGGCGTGACCGACGACCGCCCCGCAGCCAAAGCCGGTATAAAGGCCGGCGACATTATTACACAGCTGGGTGAGCACAAGGTGAACGGCATGCAAACCTATATGGAAGCTCTAGGGGCTTTCAAGGAAGGTGATAGCACAAGCGTTACTGTACAACGCGATGGCAAAGAACTTATTTTACCAATAGAGTTTAAATAACTCTATTGGTTCTCCTCCGTTTGGTGGCGGTATAAAGCAGCATAACGTTTGTTAAGCGCCATCAACTCTTCGTGTGTGCCCTGCTCTGCTATATGCCCGTCATCCAGTACCAATATCTTATCAAAGTTCCACCCGGTAAATATGCGGTGGGTGATAACCAAGATAGTTTTGTCGCCCAGGTGATCGTTCAGGTTGTGCAGTATGGTGCGCTCTGTTTGCGTATCAACCGCCGATAGCGATTCATCCATCAGCAATATCTTGCTGCGTTTCAGCAAGGCACGTGCCAATACCATGCGTTGCTTTTGTCCGCCCGATAACATAACGCCACGCTCACCTATCATGGTTTCATAGCCATTTTGCAAAGTGGCTATGTCTTTTTCGAGATCAGCCATTTTAGCGGCCATTTTTACATCGGCCTCGGTAGCCTTTTCGCTGCCGAATTTGATGTTGTTATATACAGTATCGGAAAACAGGTAAGCCTCCTGCGGTGCATACGCTATTTGCGAACGCAGGTTTTGAAGGTTGAAGTCTTTTACCGATACCCCATCAAGCATAACCCCGCCTTGTGTGGTATCGTACATACGCAGCAGCATGTGTGCCAGGGTAGATTTGCCTGAACCTGTTTTACCGATGATGGCAACTTTATCGCCGGGCTTAATATCGAGGTTGAAATTTCTTAACGCCTGGATACCTGTATGCGGATATGTGAAATCGACATTATTGAATTTGATAGCACCATGCAGTATATGTTCTTTTGCATTTTCAGGGCCGAGTATATCGGGCTTTGTGTGCAGGAATTCGTTAATCCGCTTTTGCGATGCACTGGCGCGTTGTACCATTGATGCTACCCAGCCTACGCTTGATATAGGGAACATCAGCAGGTTGATGTAGATAACAAACTCAGCAATGTTGCCCGCTGTTATCTCTCCTTTAATAGCCAGGTAGCCGCCTATCAAAACAGTGCTGAGCATACTAAGGCCAATGAACAGGTTCATAGCCGGGAAGTATATGGCTTCGGTAAGTGACAGGTTGATAGCACTTTTCCTGTACTCTTCAGATGTTTGTTTGAAGAAACGGAGCATGTTGGTTTCCTGCACGAACGATTTGATAACGCGAACACCTGAATAAGATTCCTGCGCGGTGGTGGTAAGATCGGATAATTGTGCCTGTATTTTTTCGCTCTTTTTGAATATGACACTATTGACGAGGTAAATAGACAATGCCAGCACCGGTAAAGGGATTACTACATATAAGGTAAGCATAGGATTAACGCGCAGCATACCCCATATACACATTACAAACAACACTATAAGGTTAACACTATACATAAGCGATGGCCCGGTGTACATACGTACACGCGATACGTCTTCAGACATGCGGTTCATCAGATCGCCGGTGAAATGTGTTTTATAGAATTGCGTAGGCAGCTCCTGGTAGTGTTGGTATATATCGCGCTTCTGATCGTACTCAATAAGGCGCGACATAACAATAATGGTTTGCCGCATAAAGAACATGAACACGCCACGCAGTAATGCTAAGCCTAATAGCAATAAACCATTCATCAATACCATCCGGAAGATGTACGATTCCATAGTCGCTTTCAGCGGAGAGCCATCGAGCAAGTGATAACTGTTGATGTTTTCCTGTACCTGGTCGAGCACATTGCGAATGATGACAGGCGGTATAACTGCAAAAAGGTTGGATACCGTAACAAACAGCAAGCCCAGCATCAGGCGCCATTTGTAACGGGCAAAGTATTTATTGAGTGCGGCCAGGTTCTTCATGAGTGTACAAAGGTCGGGAGTATTAGTTAATAATGGCGATATAGGAGCTATAGAGATACATTATAGGTTTATTTATTTGTTGTTCAATTTTGTTGAAAAAACAAAAAATAAAAAAAATTTCTGCGCTACAATTGGGTACTGAAACCAGCTATGGCGGAGCATTACAGGGCTGAAATGCCGTTTGTCGTGTTTTGCAAAATATAGCAAAAATGAACAACGAATTGATATTTTACACATTCGTTATAATAATTTCAGATCATAAAATATCATAACAAATATACTTAATAAAGTATAAATTACAAAGTTATAATTTAGAACGATTATTTACCGAAAGTATAATTAACACCAAGTGTGAAAGGAATAGTGAGCATCCCCTTATCGTCTTCAACTGCATAGGCTACGCCATTTACATCGTGCACTATTACCGAAGCATTGAGGGGTATATAACGAACAGCCGCTTCTGCAAACACGCTGAAGCCTTTTGCAATATTAAGATTGTAACCTAGCTGCGCACCATAGGTTATAGTAGCATGTTTGTTGCGGTAAGGATCTTTGCCAATGTATTGTGCAGGTGCAAAAGGAAAGTTAGAAGCCATACCGAGTTCAGCCTTATTCATCCTTAAATTGATGTAACCAATGTTAAGACCATAATATAAATAGGAACGGGGTAAACGTGTTTTTAAATTGGCGAAAATATAGGGCATAAGAAATGGTTCTGTAACTGAATACTTGCTGGAGTATGCAGCACCATAAGGTACAGTATAGGTATAGCCCAGTTTACCATAATCGAACCCGACACCCACCTGAAAGATATTGATATCGATAGCCGCCTTTAAACCAATGGTGAATTTTGTAGCGCCCGAAATATCGCTGAACTGATCGTTACCCAGATAGCTTACACTTTTTAAACCTAAAGGGCCCGTACAGTAGTTACCACCTGCCTTAATACCCAATGAGAATTTTTGTGCAAAGGCACTGGTAGCTACAATGCAAACGAATAAGAATAGCAATATCTTTTTCATGCTGTAAAAATAGAAAATAATAAAATGGATATAATGCGTGTTACTAAGCTAATGCAACTATCTTTTCTGCCAGCCCTTCTTCACCGGCATTGAACCAGGTCATCTCTTTATCGCGCTTGAACCAGGTCATTTGCCTTTTGGCATAGTTGCGGGTATGTTGTTTTATTTTGGCTACTGCTTCATCAAGCGTATAATCACCATCCAGGTAGTCGAATATTTCTGTATAGCCAACCGTCTGCAAATTCTTCAGGTGGCGGTATGGTAGTAAAGCGTTTACTTCTTCTACCAACCCGTCTTTTATCATTCCATCTACACGGGTATTTATGTGCTCATACAATACCTCGCGCGGCAGTTCAAGCCCGGCTTTTATAATATTAAACGGGCGTTGTTTTTTATTGCCGGTACGGAAGTGAATAATACTTTCGCCGGTAGAGCGTTTAAAGATAAGTGCGCGTAAAAGGCGTGCAGGGTTTTGCACCTCGGCCTGTTCATAAAATTCAGGGTCTTCAGAATGTACTGCATCCTGCAGCCAATGCAAGCCCTGTATGCGATAGTGCTGGTTCACCTCCATGGCTACATCCTCATTTATCTCGGGCATATCATCCAGCCCGTCGCACAGTGCTTTTATGTATAGGCCAGTGCCCCCAACCACTACCGCGGTAGTATGCGTTTTAAAAATTTCCTGCAGGCTTTCCAGCGCCAGCGTTTCGTAATTGGAAGCGGTCAGTGCCTCGGTAACAGGATATTGGTTGATGAAGTAATGCTTTACCTCCTGCTGCTGTGCAGGCGTAGGTTGCGCCGTGCCAATAGCCATGCCTTTGTAGCACTGGCGGCTATCGGCCGAAAGTATGGAAGTACCCAGATGTTTGGCAAGCGCCATAGCTATTGCTGTTTTGCCAACAGCAGTGGGGCCTGCTATTACATATACGGTATGGGGGTATGAGGTGCCGCTTACTTCCATTTGCTATATATCTGTTGATGAAAGCATTGCTTCATCTTTTATTATTCGTCGAAACTATCACTACCGCCAGTATCGCCAAAGCTTTCTGCTTCGCCACCGCCTTCTTCCCCTTCGTCACCAAAACCTTCAGCCATTTCATCGGCACCCAGGTCGTACTTTTCTTCCATTTCCACCATCTTATCAGGGTTTACACCTTTTATGCCATATTGAGTAGGTGCTATGCCTTCTTTTCGTACCATATAAGGATAAGTACGTTTAGGATCTTCGTCTTTGTTAATCCCTATCAGCTCAACCAGGAAAGACCATTTCTTTACCGGGTCGTACTCATACACAAACTTATGATCAGGCGTATTTACCAATGCCGATACCGGCGTGCGCATCATAGAAAGCGCAGGAGCATCTTTCTTATTGACCAGCACTTCCGAGTTTATTTCGCGGCCACGGTGCCAGCGGTCGTTGCTTTCAAAGAAAGAAGCGGGATGTTTGCCATCAAACTCGAAAGCTTTATTAATGGCCTGATGAAATTCAAGGAAGGTTTGTCCGGTACGTACCTCTATGTCGCGGTAGGTTTGGTCGTCATCTTCCCAATATATTCTGAAACGGAGCACTGGCATAATTACAAAGAAACAGAGTGGTATTAGTAAAGCGTAAAAATAGCGCAGTTTATATAATAAACCCTAGAGTTTTGTGCCGGCATGGTGTATAATGTTTGCTGTAAGGGCATTTAATGCAGTTAAAATGCGCGGTTTTAGGTGAATTTTAAGCCTGTTATAAGATCAGTAATCAGAGATATGTATTTAGTAAATCGCTGAAAATCAGTATATTTATGGTTAAAAGGCTGAAATTCTTTCAAATATTATTTTGGCAGAAATAAATTAAATGTTACTTTTGCCATCCCAAATTTGAGACCATGCCAAAGGTGAAGACTCACTCACGTGCCAAAAAGACTTTTAAAGTAACGGGTACGGGTAAAATACGCAGATATAAAGCTTTTAAAAGCCACCTGCTGACTAAAAAATCTAAAACACGTAAGCGCCACTTGCGCCAGGCGGCTTTTGTTCACCCTGCGAACGAAAACCTGGTGAAACGCATGTTAGGTTTACGTTAAACCATTTTTAAACGATTATAATAACTTAGAATATGCCACGTTCGGTCAATGCGGTTGCATCACGCGCGAGAAGAAAGAAAATACTGAAACAAGCCAAAGGCTTCTACGGTAAACGTAAAAACGTATATACAGTAGCTAAGAACGTACTTGAAAAAGGCCTTGGTTACAAATATGTAGGACGTAAGATAAAGAAACGTGATTACCGCTCTTTGTGGATAGTACGTATCAATGCTGCGTGCCGCGAAGAAGGTCTGAGCTACTCAAAATTCATGGGTATGCTGTCTGCTAAAAACATCGACCTGAACCGTAAGGTATTGGCTGATCTGGCTATGAACGAGCCTGAGTCTTTCAAAGCACTGGTTGCTGAAGTAAAATAAGCTAAGCTTCTAAACATACTGAATAGCCGCTGTCTGAAAGGACGGCGGCTATTTCTATTGAATGATATGCTCTTCGAATGTTAAAGGAGATGTGATATTTGCCTTCTTCCCCTTCTCAAATATTCCATACACGGTACTGCCGCTGCCACTCATGCTGGCGTAAACAGCACCTTGTGCATATAGCTGTTCTTTAATGGCTGCCAGTTCGGGGTGCTCTGCGAAAATGGGCGCTTCAAAATCGTTACTGATAGTATCTCTCCATTCGCTTATGGGGAGTTTAGAGAGCATTTTCAGGTTGAAGCCCGCCGGCTTTGGGTTAAGCATACTGAATGCTTTTGCCGTTGAGATATGTACTTCGGGGCAAATGAGCTGTATGCTGTATGCGGACAGGTCTATTTGCACGGGCATCATATCCTCGCCGCGGCCAGAGGCGTATTGTGGGGTATTGTAGATAAAGAAAGGGCAGTCGCTGCCCAGCTGTAAAGCCAGTTTAGCTAATTCACCGGGCGACATGCCGAGGGAAAATTCTTCATTCAGCATTTGCAGCATAAAAGCACCATCGGCCGAGCCGCCCCCTATACCCGCGCCCATAGGTATCACCTTATGCAGGTAAATATCTACTTTGCCCATTTGTATAGGAAACATTTCCTGCAATAATTCATAAGCCCGCCAAACAAGGTTTTTGTGCGCATCGCCTGTTATTGCTTTGCCGCTGAGATGTATGTTGGTTGACTTGGCCGGCACTATTTCCAGTACATCGTGCAGGCCTACGGGATAGAAAATAGTTTCGAGGTTGTGGTAGCCATCTTCGCGTTTGCCGGTTATGTACAGGCCAAGGTTTATCTTACAATTAGGAAAGCGCAGCATAGAGGCGTAAAATTATCTGTATTTTTGAAACAGCGCACGATTTACGCTATATAAAGATGAAAGAAGTCATCCGTTTGAACGGTATCAGGAAAAGCTATTTTTTAGGCAAGCAGGAACTGCCTATACTGAAAGGTATAGACTTGCTGATTGAAAGCAATGAATATGTTGCATTGATGGGCCCGTCGGGCTCAGGTAAATCTACCCTGATGAATATATTAGGTTGCCTTGATTCGCCTACTGCTGGGCAGTATATACTGAATGGCAAAGATGTAAGTGGTATGACCGATGATGAACTGGCCGATGTACGCAATGTAGAGATAGGCTTTGTATTTCAACAATTCAACCTGTTGCCAAGGCTTACGGCATGGGAGAATGTTGCTTTGCCGCTGATATATGCGGGCGCTAATAAAAAAGACCGTGAAGAGCGTGCACGCGCTATGCTTGACAGCGTGGGCCTTGCTGACCGTGCACACCACAAACCCAATGAACTATCGGGTGGGCAGAGCCAGCGTGTGGCAATAGCAAGAGCATTAATCAATAATCCATCGCTGATATTGGCAGATGAGCCTACCGGTAACCTGGATACCAAAACATCGGTAGAAATAATGGAGCTGTTTGGCAAGATACATGGCGGCGACAATACAGTGGTACTGGTAACACACGAAGAAGATATTGCCAACTATACCAAACGTGTGGTGCGCATAAGAGATGGTAACGTAGAAAGTGATAAACGTAAAGAATTAATTAGCTGATGTAATGATTAGCTAATTTGATGATGTGATAATTAGCTAATTGTGTTCACTGTAATAATTACATGATACACTTTTTTAGCGCTAAGAATTATCACATCATCGAATCATCACATTATTAAATTAGAAAATGGCATTCAAGATATATACCAAGACCGGCGATAAAGGCAGCACCAGCCTGATAGGTGGCGTGCGTGTGCCTAAGAGCCATATACGCATAGAAAGTTATGGAACGGTAGATGAACTGAACTCGTACCTGGGTATGGTGAACGATATGCAACCGCATAAAGTGATCAACGAATGGGTGCGCGAAATACAGGACAGGTTGTTTACGCTGGGGTCGGTACTGGCCACTACGCCTGATAAAGAAATAAAAATGAAATTGCCCGACCTGCACGCTGAAGATGTGCAATGGCTGGAGGCGCGTATAGATATAATGAACGACGAACTGCCTGAAATGCGTTCGTTCATAATACCGGGTGGCAACCTTGCAGCATCTACCTGCCACGTGGCACGTTGTGTATGCCGCAGGGCCGAAAGGCTTTGTGTAGGTATGCAGGAGCAGGAAGAATACGTACCGGAACTAATTATTCAATACCTGAACCGCTTATCTGATTTCCTGTTTGTGCTGGCAAGATATATTGGCCATATCAATAAGGCGGAAGAGCTGCCATGGCGCGCACGTGTGTAGCATCTATATATTAAGTGCAAATAGCTCTATGCTTTCGCTTTTGCCTTTTAGTTCTATAGCGCCAAGGCTTTCGCATTGCCATTTCTTCATATTCAGCTCATCGCTGAAATCTTTAGAGACTATGAATTTTTGATTCAGCTCACTACAGGCAGTGCGTATGCGTGCGGTAGTGTTCATGGTATCGCCACTCATGGCGAGGTCTCTTTTTATCACCCCTATTTCACCCACCGTTACATCGCCCACATGTATGCCTACCCTGAATTCCGGCTGCATATCGTAACGCCGCTTAAATTCGCTGGAATGTTTTTGCAGCCTCCTGCGTGCATCGATCAAAGCATCTAAACATTTTTGTACGTTTTCGGGGCTATAAATCCAGGATACTACTATTTCATCGCCTACATACTGATAGATACGTCCATTATATTCAAGCAAAGAAGTAGATACGAAATAAATAAAATCGCGAATGAAGCGGAAGTATTTAGTATGCCCGAGCTTTTCAGCAATGGGCGTAGAATCTTTCAGGTCCATGAACATGATAATGCGCCGTTCGTTGCGTGGGTGTATGTACTTACCTATTACAATATCGAAATACACACCCGGAGAATATTTTTCATTGATCTCAATAAGCATTTGTGTGATGATGAAAATAGTGATCCATATAAGATTATTATTCCAAAACCAGGGTGTAAAAGATGTATCGTGATGCAGATTGATCCAGGCTAGCTGAAAACTTGTTTTAAGTATGACCAGTGAATAAGAGAGATGAAGTATTACATTCATCATTATTGATCCCAGCAATAACAGGCCTGTTTTTAAAAGCAAATTGATAAGCATAGGATAATCGCGAAACCAGCCCTTGAGCCGGAAAACGAGTAAATAGCCCATAGCCCAGCTTAAGTATAATACAATACCTATCCTTAAAAATATTGCTTCAGCATTTAAGATAGTGAAAGAGGTATGGAACTTCAGGTCATCAGATGTACGCATATATCTTAGCCACAAAAAGAAATCAATAAGTGTCCAGGCAACAGCTATTATAGCTACCCATTTGTAGCGATATTTATTAATTGCAGATAGCTTGCGCTTAATATGCGAAGGTAGTTTCATAAAAGCCTATAAAGGCGCGGTTGTTGGTGTAGTGATAATTGTAGTCTCAACTGGATCGTGCATCATGACAGCTATACCAAATGCCAGTACCGATATGATAATACCCACCATAAATACATTATAAGCTATACGTATCAATTTGTATTTACGACCAAGCACTACCCCCAGGTGATGTATGTCTTTCACTAAAGAGCCGTATAAGTAGTCCTTATCCTGCATCATCATTTTCATGCCCCATTGGTATTCTTCAAGCGATGACTTATGAAAATTGCCAAAGAACAGCAGGTTGGTTTTTTTATGCATTATATCCTCTCTGCTAAAGCGGCCTTCAGTAATTTTTGGCCTGGTTGCCAATATAGCGATAACCACGGTAACAACTGAAAATAACAAGAATATAATAGTAGGTATGGTGAGGTATTGCTCCGATTCCAGCTTGCGCAGCAGAACAGACAGGATAACTGAAATGATAATGGAATTGACCGATATAAGTATATTGGCTTTGCCATCGGCCATATTACTTAGCTCAAGGTGGTTTTGAGAGGTGAGGCGCAACATGGTTTGTATGCCTCTTGTTATCAGCTTGTTTTTGCTGGGTGCATTTTCGGGGTTATCATCATCTTGTTTTTCTTTAGGCTTCTTAGTTTCTTTTTCTTGTTCTTTTTCTTGTTTTTGTTCTGTATGGGTGTCTGCACTATCGTTATGCACATATTCTTCCAGTTTCTTTTTGGCGCGTTTTATGTTTTTCAATTTTCCTTTGTTGAGGAAGTTTTTGCAATAAGATGTAAAGAACCTGTGTGTCTCCAGTAGTAAAATGGTGTTCTGTTCCCAGTTTTCCAGCAGTTCCCTTCTATTCCGCTGCTCATATTCCTTGTATATTTCCCTATTCGTCTTTTTGAATTCTTTAGTGCCGAAGTGATACGTATCTGCATCGCACATTATTTCCTCCAAAAGGGAATGCGGGTTATGCGGCATACGTGTGGCCATGATACATTTTGCCACTGCATCGAGAAATTCCTCATCATAGCCGCATTGCTGCATAAAATTGCGCATAAACTCAACACTTTTCTCTTCGTGTTTTTCTATTTCAGTATAAAGATGGCCCACATCGTGAAACCAGGCTGCTGTATAGATAATGAGTAATTCTTCGGGCGGTAATTGGTAATGGGCTGCTATTTCCTGCGACCGCTCAACAACATTTTGTGTATGCTGCAGGTTATGAAAAATAAGGTACTCATGCCCCGGCTCATTAAAAAGGCCAGTTACGAAATTGCTAATGTCTCTGTATATATTCTCGCTCATGCTATAGCGTGTTAGAATGTTAAGTTAAGTTTAGTGCCTAGTGTGAAATTGTAAACCGTTTCTTCTGCCGAACGCCCCACGGTAGCGGCAATAATTACAGAACGGAAGGGCAGATAATACAGGCCACCGCCATACGCATCATGCCACCTGTTAGAATTTTCGTTCTTATACCAGACACGGCCAATATCATTGAAAACAATAGCACCCAATGTGCCGGGTATTATACGCGACCTTATATCTAATAACTTGATGCGTAGCTCTACACTATTGTATAAAGACGATGAACCTGAAAAACGATTTTTCCTGAATCCTCTTAGGTAGTTATTAGCGCCAAGATTCACGGCCTGGAAATACTCAAAGCTATCGCTGAATATCTTACCACCACCAAAGCGCAATACAGCTACCACCTTGGCCGGGTCGCTTAAGCTGGCATATACTGTCATGTCAGACTGAAACCTTGTAAATGATTTCGCACTTTGGCCCAGGCCACGTTGATGTAGCAATTCATTGGTCCAGTTAACGCCACGTGTGGGAAATATAATACTGTTAAGGTTGTTTATATTTACTGAAGCTTTCACGCCTAAGTACGTTTTTCTATCATAAACACTTTTAGAGCTAAGGCCTATATTTTCAGGGTTTTCCAGGATCTTATTTTCATTGTTTTCAGGGTCGCACCAATAATGGTATAGTGACGGGCCTACAGAAATGCTAAGCTTGTTTTTGAAAAAGCGCTGACGGAACAATATTTCGGCCTGTGTATATTTGAAGCGTGCATTGTAATAGGAAGTTTCAGATTTTTGAGCGTCGTATTTGGTTTCATTACCCAAACCAAAAAAATTGTACAATACAGGGTCTTGAAATTCAAAATTGGCTAAGATATCGAGGCCTTTATACAGATCGATAAACGTACCGTTATACTTGAACTGGTAGGCTTTACCTAAAAAGGAATACAAACCCCATAACCTGTTCTCTGTTGCATAAGGTTCTTTGCGGAAGCCATAGGTGCGGTATGTATATACCAGCCCCCCCAGTATACCATCATCACTATTATAGCCACCGGTAATGTATGGATAACGTTGCGTGTTCTTATATTCATAATCCTTATAGTCGAAATCATTTACCTCAGGCCTGCCGGATATATGGCTGTGTATATGCTTTCCGTTTTCAAAGTAGTTGCCACCATTTTTAAGGTCGTATATGTGTTTGCTTATATCGCCTCTCAGCTTAAAAGTGTCCGCACCTTTACCGCCTATAATACGCAGTTTGATCTTTGATCTTGTTCCATCATCTATCTTGAAAATGTCGTCGCCGTTCAGCCCATACAATCGTACCTCTTTGGTTATTTTCGGTTCGAATATCCTGGAGTAGATGAGGAAGCTGGTATCACCATTCTTACCACTATTATACATGTCCACTTTCAGCCCGCTATCGCTATTGCTTATATGGAAATATTCATCTTCGTTGCTACCAACAACATTCACATATTCAGAAAGAAATTCGTAGTATTTCATACCGGCATCCATTAGCAGATCGCGGCGGCTTTTTAGTTTATCTTCTATAACCGGGCCGTTGAGTGCGTATATAGCAGGCGGCAGGTCGTGCACGGCACTGGTAATCACCGTATCTGTAATATTATGCTGTAATTCGCAAATAGAGTTTTGCCAGTCATAAGCATCCAAACTGTTCATGAAAACGCGGTCAAAATCGCGTGCGGAATATCCCATCCATTTTACATTCGGAATATCTTTCCTGAAACCTTTCAGGAAGGGCAGATAAAAGACACCAATATATTTTATAAACAAGCCATCGGAATAAAACAAAGCCTGATCGCGGTCTTTGGGTATGGGGTAGTATAGTTTACCTTTACCTGTATCGGAAACACCCCACCGCCATTGGTCAAAATGTCGATCCCAATCGGAAATAAGTATATCAAAAAGACGGGCACGTAATACAGCCTTCTGGTCAACCACATGATCGTTATCTTCCAGCATACTGCTTAATACTTTCGATGTGCTCTTGGTGTTTGTATTATCGGGCGTAGGGTCTTTCTTCACCAGCATGCACATTTTATTGGCAAATAATTTTTGGTATAAGCCAAAAGAAGGATCGTTGGGTACATAATAAAATTCAGGTACAGCGTGTGGTATCATAGCCGCTTCCTCCATCTTTGGCAATACAAGTGGTGCGTAAGGATGAGATGCTGAAATAAGATCCTGCACAAAATCTTTAGCTATGGACGATCTGAAGTTTTCAGGCAGTGCCTGTGCCGGGTCTTTATCGATAGTGCGGAGTTTCCATTCGATACCTTTTTTATCAACCAGTGTTACCGATTTGGTTTGTTTGCCACCGCCGAGATTTTCTATTTTAAAGCCACCATGTGTTTTGTTGATGTCGAATGTCTTTAGCATGATGGGCATACCCCATTCTGAACGGTAGTTTACCCCCATGAATTTTTCTTTAAAGGTTTCTACTTCGCCATATTGCATGCTTGCGGGCACAAGGGCTGAATCTCTCGTAACAAAAATAGGCATAGTAGCAGGTATGCTATCTTCAGGTTTTAGCTGTGTTGAAAAATTCATCAGGTTTTTGGTGAAGGCCAAACCCGGGGGGCGGGTAACGGTATCGGTAGGGAAAGTATAGTAACTTACGCGTACGTTTTTATTTTTTGATATTTCGAGCGTAGCAAAGCCAAGTGCTGAAGCCGTGAACTCGGAACGCTTACTACTTTGCACGCGTGTATGCTTGCAGCCCGAACCTGATACTATATAGTAGTTGCTGCTGTCTTTCAACAGCTGTAGTGTATGCTCATGCCCTGCGGCATATATTACGTTGGGGAAATCTTTTAATGCGTTTCTTACATCATTGGCCATGTTTTGATAGTTGGGGTGATGCAGATCTTGCGGCGTGCCAAAAACACTGCGCACTATAGGATACAGTGTGCCTATAACGGGCAATGGGATGTATAGTTTATGATTGATATCGGTAAGCGGAAAAATGTGTTGTTTCAGGCCAAAATAGCCACCGTGAATGCCATTGCTAATGAAGGGATGGTGACAGGCGAATATGATCATTTTTTTAGAGTTGTTAGCAGCAATATCTTTTATCTCTGATAGCACCTCTTCTTTTGTTTTATACGGGCAGTCTGATTCGATACCGGGTTTATCGTTTTGGTGTATCCACCACTGGCTGTCCATAACAATGAGTATAGCGTTATCGCCAATGGGTACTTCCACCGGGCCGGGGCACCCGTCTTTTGGTAAAAATGCAAAGTTTTTTTTGCCTACACGGTCCACATAGGCCTGCTGGCGTAGTATGGTGGCGTAACCATCGGGCGAGCCATTGCTCCAGTCGTGGTTGCCGGGTATCATATACCCAATTGCCTTTGTTTTGCTGATGAGTGCTATCTGGCTATCGAGTACAGAACGCGCTTCGGTATAAAATGCGGCTTGTTCATCGGGCAGCCCGTCATGATACAAGTTATCGCCCATATATAACACAATGGTTTTTTCGTCGAGCGGTACAAGGTTTCGTATAGCATCTAAGACCGGGGCTCTGCCATCCACAAGCGATCCTGCATCGCCCACAAAAATAATACGCCTGTCGAGGCTATCTTCCTGGGCAATGCAATAGTTACAGGTAATAATTGAAAGAAGTAGAACAATTACGTATCTCATTATTTCGGGGGCTGGTATTTGAAGATTAATAAATTACCAAGTCCTATATCAGCAGACTCGTTTGAAATAATCATGGTGCCTGAGGGGGTGAAGCAGATGCCTTCCGGCTGTTTAAAAAGCGCTTTATCGATTTTTATGGCTTCTATCATATTGCCGCGCTGGTCTGTAACAAGCAGTAGCTTATTGATAGAAGAAATGATATAAAGATTGCCGGTTAGCGGATTGATAGCAGCGGCAGATGGTTTGAACTTCATCGATTTTTCACCCAGTGAACGTGCTACCTTTTTTACATCGATACTGAACGGAACAAAATCGTAAAGGTTGGTATGAGGGTCGAAACTGAATAGGCTCAATGCTTTTTTCTTATCAGATTCACAGTCTTTACAGATAATAAGCAGCTTCTGCAGTAAGGTGTCGTAGTAAATACTTTCAAACTCGCTCTTCCCAAAAGGGAACTTATTTATCTGCACATTTACCGATCTGTTGGTGCCGAATTTAAATTCAACAATATCGCCATTGCTCCGCAGCGCATAGAAGTTGCTATCCATTAAATACAGGTCTTCAAAATCATCGCCGGAGTAAAATTTCCACTTTTCGGTAGTTTGGGGGTGGTTTGGATATACTTTATACAACCAGCCTTGCTCATCGTTTATAGCGAATATGCTGCTGTCTGCAGGATGATAAACAATACCGGATATTTCTTCCAGGTCGAGAGGGAGAGGTATTTTGTATGGCCGCTGAAAATTGTAACCTGTGGGGTTTGAGAAGACTTCTTTTTTATCCAGCATAGTATCGCAGCTACAAAGTGCAACTGCCGACAATAAAAAAGCTATTACTATGTTTTTTACATGCATTAGTTTGTGTGTGCTGGTACATACAACATACAAATGTGTTGCCATTGGCTACCAGGGTGTTCATTATTAATAAAGGCTCTTATTGGTGGAAAAAAATCCCCACCGTAAGTTTTTGACAAACTATGTTTACTTTTAGGTAGTTGATAATGAAGTGTTTTTGATAGTAAGTATTTAAGAATGAATCAATAGTATAAGTATGCTTTTCGGATTATTCGGGAATAAGAAGAAAAATAAGATTGAAGAATACATAGCTGATGACGGTCCCAAAGATTGGTCGTTTCTTGGTAGCGACATGCACTCGCACCTGGTGCCGGGTATTGATGATGGCGCACAAACCATTGAAGACAGCATTGCTTTAATAACCAGGTTGCAGCAAATGGGCTATAAAAGCCTGGTTACCACCCCGCATATCAAATCGGACCATTACCCCAATAACCCGGTAACCATAGGTGAAGGGTTGGATCAGCTGCGCCACGAACTGCATAAGCGCGGTATTAACATGCCTATAAAAGCGGCAGCGGAATACTATATTGATGAAATATTTATTAAGCTGCTGAAAAACAAAGAGTTACTCACTGTTACAGAGAATGAAGTGCTGGTGGAAATGTCTTTTATGTTTGAGCCTTTAGGCTTTCATGAATTGCTTTTCGATATACAGACGGCGGGTTATAATCCCATACTGGCCCACCCCGAGCGGTATGGCTTCTATCATCAAAAGCATAACATTTTCAATGAGTTGAAAGAAAAGGGTTGTTACCTGCAGCTTAACCTGTTATCGCTAACAGGCTATTATGGTAAAGGGGTAAAAACAGCGGCGGAGTATATGCTTAAAGAGCGATTGTACGACTATTGCGGTACCGATATGCACCATATAAGGCACGCTGAAATGATTGAGAAGACACTGGGAACCTCTGTATATACACAGTTGCGTAATTATCCTTTCCGGAATTCCCGGCTGCATGACCATATTATAGCCTGATAAAATAAAGGCACTTCCTTTCTTTTAGTAAAAGAATCTCCTATTTTAGTGCTATAACGAGTAATAAATTTGCTCGTTATTTAAAAAGTGGGCTGTGACTCACTATGGCGAAGCCATGTTTATAAGTTATAATCATCCTATAGTGTTATGCTGCAAGTACTGATACCATCGCGTACGCGCATGCGGTTGCTATTGCGTTTTTTTCTGAACCCGGGCACTACTGCCTATTTGCGCGGGCTGGCAGAAGAGTTTGATGAAAGCACTAATGCGATAAGAGTAGAACTGAACAGGTTTGAAGAGGCGGGGATGATACTTTCGGAGAATAAAGGCAATAAAAAAATATACAAAGCAAATACCAACTACCCATTACTGGCCGATATACATAATATATTATTAAAGCATATTGGCGTAGACCGCATAATAGATGTTGTGATAAAAAATATGGGCGACCTGAATTCCATATACCTATGCGGCGACTATGCAATGGGCAAGGATAGTGGCATTATAGACCTGATACTTGTGGGCGATATAGATAAGGAATACCTGGTGAACCTGGTAACCAAGGCCGAAAAACTGATAAACAGGAAAATAAGATTCCTGACCTATGAAGCCGGTGAATGGCATAACGGAGAAATAAATAACCATGGCAAGCACCTGCTGCTTTGGGAAAATAAATAGCAATGCCCTGGTACGTAGCTTACACTAAACCACGTAATGAAAAAAAGGTAGCTGCATTGTTGCAGCAAAAAGGTGTGGAGGTATATTGCCCGGTGCAGGAAGAAATAAGGCAGTGGAGCGACCGAAAGAAAAAAGTATCGGAGCCGGTATTCAGGTCGTACATCTTTGTGCTGCTTCCTGATTATAATGAAGGCAGCTTACCGGTACTGGAAACGCCGGGTGTAGTAAGCTTTGTGTGGTGGAACAAAAAACCGGGTATTGTACGCAATGAGGAGATACAGGTCATAAAAGACTTCTTAACGGCCTATAAAGAGATAAAAACGGTAACGGATATAAAAGAAGGGGAGATGGTAGCTGTGCAGGAGGGTCCGCTGAAAAATATGGAAGGTGTGGTAAAGTATATAAAAGGCAGCAAGGCTTATCTAACTATAGCCTCGCTGGGTATGTCGTTGGTGGCAACAGTGCCTGTACAATCGCTGGACAGACTTACAGGAGCAGATTGAACCACCATATATCATACATTATTTATAAAAATCATATAGTTTGATTAGCTCGCATTTTAGGCTATTTTTGCAAAAATTTTTTTTCGGGATGGGCTGCATGAAAAGGCCATATTTTAAAGGCATTAGCTACAGTGT
>CAMLFX010000002.1 GCA_946479435.1 uncultured Sphingobacteriales bacterium
ACAATATAGGTGATTGAAACCATTTCATCCCTATACATCTCAATAGGTAGTGACAAGGCTAAGGCCACAGATATGCCACCACGTAGCCCTCCCCAAGTGAGCGTTCCTATGGCATGTCTTTCAAAAGAAACAAACTTAAATTTCTTCAAAATAGTTACCGGTATTGCAACAGATATAAAACGCGCCACAAGAACAATAAATACAGTTATTATACCAATGCGAAATATGAGGCTATCCCATTGAACCACTAACATTTCAAGCCCTATAAGAAGGAATAATATTGCGTTTAATATCTCGTCGATTAGTTCCCAAAATTTCCCAAGATAATCCCTTGTAACATCAGACATCCCTAACTCTTTACCTTTATTACCAGTTATTATACCAGCTACAACCATTGCAAGCGGACCAGAAATATGCAATGCATTTGCTAATGTGTAGCCCCCCATCACTATTGCCAATGTTATCAATACTTCTACCTGATAATTATCTACCGATTTTAGTAATAAAAAACCAACATAGCCAAGCAAACCACCATATAGCAAGCCACCACCTGCTTCCCTCAAAAACAAAACTGCCATATCTAAGCCTGAAACATTATCGATGCCAACATGTGCTATTTCTAAAATAGTAAGAAATATCACTACCCCTACACCATCATTAAATAAAGACTCACCAGCTATCTTCATTTCTAAAGACGATGGGATTTTAGCTTTACGTAGAATGCCAAGTACGGCAATAGGATCTGTTGGTGAAATAAGCGCCCCAAATAATAAGCAATAAATAAAATCTACATCTTTTGCGAATAAATGGAATAATAGATACATAAACCCGCCAACCAATATAGTAGAAATAAAAGTGCCGACAGTAGCAAGGGCTATAACAGGTAGTCTTTCTTGTTTTAAACTCGATGCATTTATATGAATAGCTCCAGCAAATAATAAAAAGCTAAGCATCATATTTATCAATAGCTCATAAAAATCAAGTGTTTTTACCATTGCTACGATCGGTTGAAATAAATGCGGCGCTACATTGCCTGTCAACACTACAACTAAAGAACTTATCATAGATAACACCATAATGCCGATAGTTGATGGCAGCTTGATAAAACGACAATTTATATAACTAAAAATAGCAGCGATAGAAACAATTATAGTTATAATGGTATATAAATGCATAGGTAAGCTTATAAACATAGTCTCTGTAATAGCAGAGGTATGCGTAAATATAGTAGGTAATGAATTTACTTATATTCCTTATTTGTTTTACGATAAATAATATCTCTATGCATTTCTTTTACAGGATTTCCTTCCACAAATGTTAAGATATCAGTAATGTTATTTAGCTTGTCATATTTATATGTATAACTAATCCTCTGTTCACTTTCATTAGCAAACACATGTTCTTCAATTACCTTATCTTTTTCATATTTGTATGTCCTGTAATCATCTACTTTCTTATCGCCATTCATTATCATCGACTCAATGATGTGGCCATTGGAATCGATAAGACTACTATGCATACTAATACATGAGTCGTTGGCATTATATAAGTATTTCGTAAAATAAATATTTCCGCTATTCTTATGTTCTGTTATTATTACGTTTCTTGAAACTTTCTGTAGCAGATCATTTAGTAAAATAATTTCTTTACTTGAGCTGGCAGGATCGTAGGTAATTTTCAGCATATTGTCGATATTGTTATCAGCATCCTTCTTTCTGATAGTAAAAAGGCTATCGTTAGCGTAAGTATAAGTAATTCGTTGTGATATTTTGTGCGTCCTATCAAACATCACCTTCTCTTTTACCTTGTTTTTTCTATCATATACTATGCTTACTGAATCTATACGTTTATCAGTTTTAAAACAGGCGTATGAAGTCAATCTGCGATTTACAAAATGATAATTAATGATATCAGTCTTCTTGTCATTATCTCCAAAATGCTTTTCTGATTTTTTTATTAGCAATCCATTTCTATTAAACGTCATAGTTCGCTCCATCTTTTCATTCTTTATTCCATTTTCTATATCAAAGTAATATTCATTAATACTTGCTATTCGCCCAATAAATAAAAGATTATCAGAAGTTATTCCGTTTGGTACAACACTCCATTCCTGTGCAAAACAGTCATTTTTAGAATTCAATAAAATCAGAAATATCAAAATTGTAAATTGTCTCATACTTACTTTTAAACATGCGCTAAAAAAGAATATGCAAACATCATGGCAATAAAAGCAAATTCATTTATGAATCTTACACTCTTTGCATAAGGTTGTCGTATCTTATGCGTCGTATATCTTCTATAGGGTTGTTTCAAAGATAGTTAACACAGGTCACAACACTATTGCTTAAAATGAATAGAATTATATTTGCTACTCATCACGCGCAGGAAATTAACAAAGCATGGATAAATCACCTATTGAAAAAATATTGCAACCTGTCAGTAAATTCATTCATCAGGAATTTACTGGGGGTATAATACTGTTCATTAGTGTTGTTATAGCTATACTTTGGGCAAATATTTCACAATCAGGTTACCATAATTTTTGGGATACCAAGTTTGTTATCAGCCTAGGTGGAAAAGGCATCAATGCACCACTACATGCTTGGATTAACGATGGATTAATGGCACTTTTTTTCTTTGTCATTGGGCTCGAACTAAAGCGAGAATTCATTGCGGGAGAACTATCAACTTATAAAAAGGCTATACTGCCAATGGTAGCGGCATTTGGAGGCATGTTGGCACCAGCACTTATATATGCTGTCATTAATAAAGGCGAACCCTCAATAAATGGATGGGGAATTCCGATGGCTACAGACATTGCTTTCGCACTCGCCATATTATCCTTAGCAGGCAAGCATATACCCTATTCTCTCAAAGTATTTTTATCTGCGCTTGCAGTCGCCGACGATTTAGGAGCAGTGCTTGTTATCGCTTTTTTTTATACAGCCCACATTGCCATCATACCGTTGCTTATAGCCAGTTCTTTATTGCTTTTCCTTTTTATAGGAAACCTGTTGGGTGTAAGAAGCATTATATTTTACCTCATTATAGGTATTATAATATGGATATGCTTCCTTGCATCAGGAGTACATGCTACTATGGCTGGCGTGTTGGTTGCATTTATGATACCAGCACGTACAAAAATTGATGAGAAGAATTTTGTTGAAAATGTACGCCTATATTCAGAAAAATTTGAATTGGCAATTCCGCAACAAGGTACATTGATAACCAGTGAGCAACACCAGACAATAGAAAAAATAAAGCAATTAAGTACCGATGCCGAAACCCCTCTTCAAAAAGTAGAGTACGCATTACACCCATGGGTAGCATTTGTCATTATGCCATTATTTGCATTAGCGAATGCCGGTATGCATATCGACAGCAGTTTTATTACTTCATTGAACAACCCTGTAAGTATGGGTGTTATTACAGGCCTTATAGTTGGCAAATTTGTTGGAGTATTATTATTCACCTGGCTTATGGTACAATTTAAAATAGCAGTATTACCAACGCACGTGACGTGGAAGCATATAACAGGCATAGCAATGCTGGCAGGTGTCGGCTTCACTATGTCTTTATTTGTTACAGGGCTTGCTTTTAAAGATGCTAATATGATAGATGATGCGAAATATGGTATATTACTAGCCTCGCTAGTTGCAGGCATAGCTGGAACGATTGTTTTACGAAGGCAACCAGTAGTAAACGAGTAAGTTATTAATGTCTTGCAGCCAATTTTAATATATAGTATATGATAGAACAGGTAGAAATAGGATCCCTTCATATTGAAGATTATCAGCAACTTCTCGATGCAATGAAAGCTTCATATCCTGGCTGGCAAGGTGGATTCTGGACTTTGAAATCTATCGAAAACCTTATTAACCGTTTTCCTGAAGGACAAATTGTCATTAAAATGGGCGGTATAGTAGTGGGTTGTGCGCTATCCATAATAGTTAATTATAAAAAATTTGGAGATGGTCATAACTATAAACAAATAACAGGTAACTATACGTTTAACACACACGACCCTAAAGGTGATGTGCTTTATGGTATAGAAATATTTATTCATCCTGATTACAGAGGGCTACGGCTTGGCAGAAGGTTATATGATGCACGTAAGGACTTATGCGAAAACCTAAATCTTAGGGCTATAATATTTGGTGGGCGCTTACCCAATTACCATTTACATTCAAGTGAGTTAACACCCAAACAGTATATTCAAAAAGTAAAAAATAAGGAGATATACGACCCCGTTTTGTCTTTCCAGCTGGCAAATGATTTTCATGTTAAGAAAGTTCTGAAAAACTATATGCCAGAAGACGAACAGAGTATGGAATATGCAACTTTATTGCAATGGTTCAATGTATATTACGTTTCTGAAGCAAGGAATTTATTCAATGTCAAAACAGATGTTCGTATTGGCCTGATACAATGGCAAATGCGCTTGTATAGTGATTTGGACGAAATGTTTAGTCAAGTAGAATATTTTATTGACTCTGTTTCAGCATATAAAAGCGATTTTGCTGTTTTACCCGAATTGTTTAATGGCCCATTACTTGCCGACTTTAACCATTTATCCGAAGCTGAAGCTATGCGGGAATTAGCTGGTTTTACACCAGAAATGAAAGTACGCTTCCAAGAGTTAGCTATCCGATACAATGTAAACATTGTAACAGGCAGCCTGCCAAGTATTGAAAATGGGGTATTAAAAAATATTGGCTTTCTCTGCCATCGCAACGGTTCAATTGATACTTATGAAAAAATACATATTACTCCAGATGAAGCAAAACATTGGGGAATACGTGGCGGCAATGCACTAAAGGTTTTCGATACAGATGCCGGCCGGGTAGGTATTCTTATCTGTTATGATGTTGAATTCCCTGAACTTCCAAGATTACTGGCCGAGCAAGGAATGCAAATATTATTTGTACCGTTTCTTACCGACACTCAAAATGCATATATGCGCGTGCGCCTATGTGCACAGGCCCGTGCTATTGAGAATGAATGTTTTGTAGCTATTACAGGAAGTGTAGGTAATCTACCCAAAGTGGAGAATATGGATATACAATATTCTCAGGCAGCGGTCTTTACCCCCAGCGATTTCGCTTTCCCATCAAATTGTATAAAAAGCGAAGCAACACCTAATACGGAAATGATACTTATTGCAGAAGTTGATCTTTCACTGCTTGATGAGCTGCATAGTTATGGAAGCGTACGTAACTTAAAAGACCGACGTACAGATTTTTATGAATTAAAGCTTAAAAACAATAACAACAAATAAACGCTAATAAATCACTAATTGTTTGATTTAGCAGATATAAAAATCTACGTTGATTACAAGTATATTTATTAACTTACTGAAACGTAGTACACCGATCGAATACACATCAGGCGTAAAATTTATATTTTAAGCAGGCCACGGAATCCTCTGGCAGCATAATAAGATTCTGCTCCGTTATGATATACAAACACATTATTGTAACGACGATCACAAAACAATGCACCGCCAAGTTTTCTAATGCTATCGGGTGTTACAATCCAACTTGATGTTTTTAAATCGAAACTTCCAAGTTTTTGTAAGTTGCGGTACTGATCTTCCGTTAAAAGATCAATACCCATATCTGCAGCCATTTCAACAGCGCTATTCGCTGGTTTATGTTCTTTTCTCGACTCTAAGGCTTCATGATCGTAGCAAATGCTTCTACGGCCTTTAGGGCTTTCAGCCGAACAATCACAGAAAATGTATTCATCCTTTTTTTTATCATAGCCTATAATATCGGGTTCGCCACCAGTTATTTCCATTTCGTTCAGCGACCACAATTTTTCAGAATTAGTTTTCAACCTTGCTTCCACTTCAGCCCATTGAATTGCTTTATGGAGTTTCATATTTTTCTCAAAACGGACTTTCAGTATTTTTAATAGTTCGTCTTGCTGCCGTTGTGAAAGCGTATTAGTTTTGTTCATATCCAAAGAAGGTTTTCTATTATTAAAATGAACTATTAGTCATTTAATCCTTTACCATCTAGTATTTGCGGTATACTTTTTTCAATTCGCAACAGCCGTGTCTTAGACTGTTTAGGCGCAGCAAAAAAAAGAACATAAGCTCTTTGTCTTCCCGGCGTTAATGCTTCAAATGCTGTTTTAAGATTCCGGTCTTTCTCTAAAACTCTTTGAAATTCTTCAGGGACCTTAAATTCTACGGTCTTTTTATATTCCACTTTCAAGCCCAGTTGCTCAATTTTTATAGCCTCTTTTATATATGCATTAACCGCCGTAGCCTTTTGGTCAACCTCGTGTACTCTTGTAAACCTAACCTGGCGGGCCGCTTGTACATTTTCAGTTTGCTGTATTAGTATACCTTTAGGGTCCTGAAGTAATGCTCCTTTGAAGAAAAGCAATGCACAATATTCTTTGAACACATGTATCAGCACTATATTGTTTCCTTCATAAACATAGCAGGGACAACCCCACTTCAATACTTCTTCCAACCCACTATCCGTAACTATAGTTCTTAACTTTTTTATCTCTTCCCGCCATCTGCCATTTTTATTAAAATAAAAATCAACTTTAGCATTCATCGTTCTACTTATTGGTTAACTAAAACAATTTTTCTTCCTACCGGCCTTAAATACCAAGATACCACAATAAGAACTAATAATAGTACTGAAGGAAATATTTCACTTACAGGATCTCCGACAGCAATATGCGAAAATAAAGCTCCCGACATAACAAAGAAAAAACCTGCATAGGCCCATTCCTTCAGCAATGGATATTTAGGAATAAGCAAAGCTATAGCACCTAAAATTTTCCAAACACCTAATATAGTTAACAGATAAACAGGATAGCCTAAATGTATAATACTATCCACCCCACCTGTGCCATCTTTTTGTTTTAATAATTGTATTGCGCCAGTGGATACCATACCTAATGCCAGCCAGATTGTCGCTATCCAGTAAATTATTTTATTTCTCTTGGCCATGATACATTATTTTAATTTGCCAACAATATCTTCTATTCTGTTATGCGCCATATTTATGCCTTGCGCAAAGGGTAACTTTAATACCTGGTCGCGCTGAGCAGCAGATTCATATATTACATGCATCCTCAGCCTGCTTGTATCGTCAGTAATTTGCTCAAACTCATATATCTCAAGCTGAACACCCATAGGTGTATTGACCATTTCGAATGTTCTCGTGATTTTTGAATCAGGAACAAATTCATGAATTACGCCATTAAAAACGTGTTTATTTCCCTTTGGGTCAATTGTTTCAAATTGATAACTTCCATGCTTCTTACTCTCTAGTTTCAGCACTTTTGTGCCCATCCATTGCTCTATAATATCCGCTTCAACATAGGCTTTGAATAATAGCTCAATTGGCAAATCAAATTCTCTTGTGATTACAATATCTTGCTTCCCTTCTTCTGCATTAATTTTTGTTTTCTGTTCCATATTATTTTGTTTTATATTTTTTCATTATTGATTCCAATTTATTGAATCTGCTATCCCACATTTGGCGGAATGGTTCTATGAAGTCTGCTATTTCTTTCATCTTTTGAAGATTTAGGTAGTAGTAAATTTCTCTGCCGCTTTGCTGTTGTTCAAGCAGTTCGCACTCTGTGAGGATTTGCAGATGTTTAGAAACTGTTGGTCTTGCAGTATCGAAGTTTGATGCTATTGCACCGGCCGTCATAGCTTGAGAAGCGACCAACATAAGTATTGCCCTTCGTGTTGGATCGGCTATAGCCTGAAAAACATCTCGTCTCAAATTCATTGTGTAGCTATTTGACTACAAATATATGCGTAGCTATTTAACTACGCAAATTTTTTATAAAAATTTACGTATTAGTCAGAACAAGCAACGTTAAAAACGTCTTGGCGCCTGTCGTAAATAATATCAACAATATTTGATGGGAGTATTATGTATAAAGGGAAAGAGCTTATAATACAACTATTTGTCCATAGCAACAGAAGAGCTCTGATGCTGGTAAAACTTGTGACTATGCTATTTAATCTTCTTATATGTCTGAGTAGTTATCACGAATGTCCCAGATGAGTTAAGTTTTGCCTCATCTGGGACATTCGTTATTTCAACTATATCCATTGTATCCGGGTTGTTGGTGTATGCAATGGTTAGCTTAGTCTCTCTTTAGCACCATACAGGTGACTTTCATTGATATGAGTTTGCATAAAATTATGATCCAATTTGAAATTATAACAAATGCAATAAATATGTGCAAATTATGAGCTGTGGCATTCAGTGCCTGATCTATCTATTTATAACTGTTACCCTATATTATCGTAATAGATCAAATCTGTCCAAGTTCATTACTTTATTCCAGGCTGTTACAAAGTCATTCACAAACTTATCAGCCGCATCGGCACTTGCATATACTTCCGCAATTGCACGAAGTTCTGAGTTAGAACCAAATACAAGATCTGCCCTTGTACCTGTCCATTTCGTTTCACCTGTATTTCTATCATATCCTTCATACAGCTCCTTGTCAGCAGTTACAGCTTTCCATGCAGTATTCATATTCAGCAGGTTTACAAAGAAATCATTAGTTAACTGGCCGGGACGTGAAGTAAGAACACCATGAGCAGAGCCATCAAAATTTGTATTTAACACTCGCATACCACCTAATAATACAGTTAACTCCGGTGCGGTAAGAGTAAGAAGATTGGCTTTATCAATCAGTAACTCTTCTGTTGAAACATGGTTTTTTGTTTTGCGGAAATTGCGGAAGCCATCGGCATGCGGCTCCAAGAAGTTTATGGATTCAACATCGGTTTGTTCTTGCATAGCATCCATGCGGCCCGGGGTAAAGGGAACAGTAATAGTATATCCCGTATCTTTAGCTGCTTTTTCGATAGCTGCGCAACCTGCAAGAACGATCAAATCTGCCAGGGAAACCTTCTTGCCTCCTATCTGGGCTGTGTTAAATTCATTTGCTATACCTGACAATTTATTTAATACTTTTCCCAACTGTGGTGGATTGTTTACCAGCCAGTTTTTTTGCGGAGCCAGCGAGATGCGTGCTCCATTAGCCCCACCACGTTTATCTGACCCACGAAAAGTAGATGCGGACGCCCATGCCGTAGAGACTAATTCAGATACGCTTAATCCCGATGTTAATACTTTTGTCTTTAGTTCCTCTATATCATTCTCATCTATCAATATATGATCAACCGCGGGAATTGGGTCTTGCCAAAGCAATTCTTCTTTCGGTACATCTGTACCCAGGTAGCGTGTACGTGGGCCCATATCACGGTGGGTAAGTTTGAACCAGGCCCTGGCAAAAGCGTCTTCAAACTGATCAGGATGTTCCAAAAAATGCCTGGATATCTTTTCATATACCGGGTCAAACCTCAGGGACAGATCTGTTGTTAACATGGTAGGCAGGTGCTTTTTCAAGCTGTCGTATGCATCAGGAATAATGCTCTCTGCATTTTTTGCAACCCATTGATGGGCGCCACCCGGGCTTTTGGAAAGCTCCCATTCGAAGCCAAATAGGTTTTCAAAAAAATTATTACTCCATTGCGTCGGCGTTTTTGTCCAAGTGACTTCCAAACCACTGGTGATAGTATCCGGCCCTTTGCCTGAACCGTAGCTATTGCTCCAACCCAATCCCTGCATTTCCAAGTCTTCGGCTTCAGGTTCTTTGCCTACATGGTCGGCGGTAGAAGCTCCATGAGTTTTACCGAAACTATGACCACCTGCAATCAAAGCAACCGTTTCTTCATCGTTCATGGCCATACGGCCAAACGTATCGCGAATATCCTTGGCAGCTGCAACAGGGTCCGGGTTGCCATCAGGACCTTCAGGATTAACATAGATCAATCCCATTTGTACGGCAGCTAGTGGATTCTCCAGATTGCGGGAATGGGTATCATCGTCCGCATCATCATCTGTCACTAACACACCTTGCCCTTCAATCCCGGGAGATCCATGCCTATAACGAAGATCTCCACCCAACCATGTATTTTCTGCACCCCAATATACAGCTTCGTCCGGCTCCCATACGTCCGCACGTCCTCCGGCAAAGCCAAATGTTTTAAAACCCATAGACTCGAGAGCAACATTGCCGGTAAGAATCATAAGATCTGCCCATGATATCTTGCGGCCATATTTTTGTTTGATTGGCCAAAGCAATCTGCGGGCTTTATCAAGGCTTACGTTATCGGGCCAGCTGTTTAGTGGTGCGAAACGCTGTTGTCCTGCCCCTGCTCCACCACGGCCATCTCCTACACGATAAGTGCCGGCGCTATGCCATGCCATACGGATGAATAATGGGCCATAGTGTCCGAAATCTGCCGGCCACCAATCCTGAACGTCGGTCATAAGTAAATGTAAATCTTGCTTTACTGCTGCAAGATCCAGGGCTCTAAATGCCGAAGCATAGTCAAAGTCTTCGCCCATAGGATTGGACAAAGAAGAGTGTTGGCGTAGTACGTTTAACTTTAACTGGTTCGGCCACCAGTCGCGGTTCCTTGTGCCACCCCCCGCTACATTGTTCTTAATATTACCATTGTGAAAAGGGCATTGGCTGATATCGTTTGGATCGGTTGCCATGTGCTATAATTTTTTAACTATTATGTAAACATTTATAAGTTCACTGCCGTCGCAGTATTGAATAATAGACGTCGAAGAATGAAAAATTACTGCAATTGGTTTATTTTTTTCATAGTTAAAATCTATCGTCATATCGCAATACAAGGTTTATATGCTATACTTCTCTTAATATCAGAGCGGCAGGTAACCATGTTGGATCAGCATACGATGCATTTCAGTTAGTACCAATGCGATAATCTCCTTCAAGTAGCGCCAACCGAAGAGCAAGGCCAACCCCGTTATTGCCCATTCAGCCATTTCGTAAAGCGTATCTTTTGAAATTAATGAGGCCCATTCCATAATATTGATGATTAAAGTGGTAATGCTTATTTTGTTCCGGTATGCGAGTATTTGCATCAACTCTTTTCTGGTGCTGGCTCAAGTTCAAGTATTGATATAACAAATTAGGCTTGGTGTTGCAAGCATTTACAGGCATCAGGTCACCTCATTTTTATTTTTGCCTTCCTCGCACATAGATACAAAGAAAGTACTTTGCAGCTCCCGAACGTATGAGCTATGTCAGCCATAGTTCTGATATTGGTCATGAAAGCAGGCAATCTATTCTATTGATAGTTAATCGTCAAAATTTAATGTGGCAATCGTTCCCTAAAATAACCATATACCCAGGTTCCAGCAACAGCACTTAATATTGTAACGAGTACCGGAAAAGCACCCGTACCCAACTGTGCAAACATAGGCCCAGGGCAGGCACCAGTCATTGCCCAACCCAACCCAAATAACAAGCCACCATATATCTGCCCCTTGTTAAATTTCTTAGGATGAAACTCAATTGCTTCTCCGTAAATTGTTCGAAGTTTAAAACGCTTTATCAACCATACGGATACTATACCTACAAGTACGGCGCTACCAATTACCCCATACATATGAAAACTCTGGAGCCGGAACATTTCCTGTATCCGGAACCAGGATATGATCTCCGCTTTTACGAAAGTGATACCAAATAGCGTACCGACTATGAGATATTTGAGATTGTGATACCACTTATGTGTTAAATGTGATTCATTTATGCACATTGTATCCAGCGCCCTGACCTCATAATCTGTATCAGTAATCATAACTTCATTAGCGATCTTTTTTTCCATATTGCTATAAGCTTAATATTAGAGGTAATAAGAAATTAGCCATTAAAAAACCGCCAATCATAAAACTGATAGTGGCGACAAGTGATGGCCATTGAAGATCGGAAAGTCCCATGATCGAGTGCCCTGACGTGCAGCCACCTGCATATCTTGTACCAAAGCCAACGATAAAACCACCGGCGATCATCAGGATAGATCCACGCCAGGTAAAAAGGCTGCTGAAGGAGAATAGTTCAACTGGCATAAGACTACTATAGTCAGTAACACCATAACCAACCAGTTCCTGCACCAGCTGGGGATGTACCGATATAAGGGATGGAGTTAACAGCCAATGCGCTGATATGATAGCACCGATAATAATGCCTAATACAAATAGCAGGTTCCATGCTTCCTTCTTCCAGTTGTATTTGAAAAAAGGTATGTTAGCAGGAAAACAGGCAGCACAGGCATGTCTCAGATTTGCGGAGATGCCAAAATGTTTATTACCGAGCAAAAGAAGTATAGGGACAGTAAGACCTATGAGCGGTCCGGCGACGTACCATGGCCAGGGTTGTTTAATGATTTCTAACATTATTTATTCAGCTTCTTATTTTATATCCAAAATTCAAAAAAAGGTTATCTTCTGTTATTCGCTTTTCAGCAATAAGTGGCCACCTGTTGATATGCATATAGCCAAGTTCTATCGTACAGCGACGACCAGCATTATACACTGTACTTAAACTTATGCGGTCATGGTCAAACAGGTATGCTTTAGAGCGGGCAGATGTATTTATCAGTATTTCATAAGTTGCGTGAGTATAAAAGCTTGCAGTAAATACATACTGCAAGCCAACCCTGTTCCTAAAGCGCAGCGATTCGTTGCCAAGAGTAAACATCCTGTACTCCAGCGCTTCTCTGCTAACCAGCGATAACTTAGCCTTTAGCGGTTGGCGGAAATCTGCTGCCGCTGATATTCTGTATTCCTGCGATGGCGGGCTGTTATAATCAGCCTCATTTTCAATAATACGGTAAGCACTATACCAGGCAAAGGGGGAAAGACTAAAAACCCATGTTTTGTCCGGACGATAATGTATCCAGGTACGAAAAGAATATAATAGATTTTCCCTAAAAGGATCCATTGAATGTAGTGCATTCTGCCTTCTATCCTGCCCTTCAGCATCAACGCTCCACTGCTTATTAATGTGATAAATAATGGTAACCCTTAGCCAGCTGTTCAGGTGTTGTGCCTGGCTGGCGACACTATTGAATAGCAATATTATCGCTACATAATATTTACTCATGACTACTTACCTGTAATCTTTGCCTGAAAAACCGTCCAAGGGCCACCGTTATATGCTTTAATACCTGCTTTCTCTAATATAGTCACTGCCATACTGCTGCGTGCACCTGAACGACAAACTGTGATAACCGATTTCCCCGAAGCTTTTATTGATTGCAGTTTTGTAGTTATGCTGTCCAATGGAATATTGGTTGAATCTTTAAAATGCCCGGCCTTGTATTCGTCGGCTGTACGAACGTCTAATACCATAGCCCCATCCTGATACAGTTGTTGCAAGTCTGTTTTATTACCTCCGAAAAGATTTTTTATACTTATCATTTTTTATGTTTTTTTGTTATATTTTTTTATAAAAGTGTTGTAGGACAAACATATTCCGTAAGTGGGAATAATCCTGTTTCTTTAATCGCTTTAAAACCCCCTTGTATGTCTACCAGGTTATCAAAGCCCCTTGCTTTTAATATTGATGCGAAAATCATTGACCGATAACCGCTTGCGCAATGCAAATAGTAAGTTTGCTTCTTGTCCATGGATATTATTTGGTCATTTACGGTATCCAAGGGTGCATTTATAACGTCCACCACATGTTCACTTAGATATTCGGATTGCTTTCTGACGTCGATGATATTCACTTTCCCTTTTTGGTACAATTGGTTTAACTCCCTTGCGTTTATGGACTTGATAGTATCTATCTCTTTGCCCGCTGCCTGCCATGCCGCAAAACCTCCTTCGAGATAACCAATGCTATAATCATAACCTACTCTCGACAGTCTGGTTACTACTTCCTCTTCCCGACCAGGTTCGGCGATGATAAGGATCTGTTGTTTTATATCCGGAATAAGTGAGCCCACCCATGGGGCGAAGTTCCCATCGATTCCGATATTAATTGAATTAGGTACAAATCCTTTAGCAAATGTCTGCGGATCGCGCGTATCCAATAAAAGGGCACCGGTTTCATTGGCAGCTGCTTCAAAAGCAAGCGGAGACAATGCTTGCAATCCTCTTTCCAGAACGATGTCAATGCTGTCGTAGCCCTGCTTATTCATCATCACATTCAGCGGAAAGTATGCTGGTGGCGGCATTAGTCCCGCAATAACTGTTTTTATAAATTCTTCTTTGCCCATATCGGACCGCAGTGCATAGTTTGTTGCTTTCTGATGCCCGAGCGTATCCGTGGTTTCCTTACTCATATTTTTTCCACAAGCACTTCCGGCACCATGTGCAGGATAAACTATTACATCGTCAGGCAACGTCATGATTTTAGTTCTAAGAGAATCGAAAAGTGTGCCTGCCAAATCTTCTTTCGTTATGGTTCCTGCTTTCTGAGCTAGGTCAGGTCGTCCCACATCTCCAATGAATAAAGTATCACCCGAGAACAAGGCTACAGGCTTTTTGTACTCATTAAGGAGCAAATAGGATGTGCTTTCCATAGTGTGCCCCGGAGTATGCAATACCCGGATAACTATATTACCAAGTGCGAACTCCTGCCCGTCCATTGCAATAAGTGCGGCAAAGCCCGGTTGCGCATTTGGCCCATAGACGATTGGAGCACCTGTTTTCTCAGCCAGATCAATATGACCTGAGACAAAGTCCGCATGGAAGTGTGTTTCAAATACATAACGGATAGTAGCGTTATCTTTCAAAGCTTTGTCTATATAAGGCTGTACTTCACGCAGTGGATCTATTATGGCAGCCTCGCCGTTGCTTTCAATATAGTAGGCTCCTTGAGCAAGGCAACCCGTATAGATTTGTTCAATTTTCATTGTTAGTATTTTTATACAGCAAAGTTGAGATATCAAAACAGCGTTTTCAGTGACCTAGGTCACAGTCACTATTTTAAAAAGGTTTCTTTTATTAGAATATAGACTCCCATGATCAAGACAAACCATCCAAATACTTTTTTTAATTTGTAGCCGGGTATTTTTTTACCTAATTGGCTACCTACAATAATACCTGCTATTGCAATGGCTGTGATTAGAAGGAGGAAATGCCAATCCATGAACTGATTCCCGATATCACCTGTAAATCCGATCAGCGAGTTGAGTGCGATAATGAAGAGTGAAGTACCAACTGCTTTTTTCATTGGCAATTGTAATAGTAATACCAATGCAGGTATCAATAAGAAACCGCCGCCTGCACCCAATAGGCCTGTTACGAGCCCAATACTAACACCATACAATAATAAGCGAGGTAAAACACGCTTACCAACTGAGGGCACTACAGTCTCTGTACTTCCTCCGCGAATCATGGATATTGCTGCTAACACCATGAGTGCCGCAAACATAACCATTGTAGCTAATGAACGGGTAATTAATATACTACCGATAGAAAATAACACATCAGGAATAAAAGGTATCAGGAACTTACGTGTGAGAAAAACTGTAGTGATGGAGGACACCCCAAATAGCAGTGCTGTTTTTATATCTACGTATCCTTTCTGGTAGTTATTAAAAGCACCTACCAGGCTAGTACTTCCCACAATGAATAAAGAGTATGAAGTAGCTGTTGTCGCATCGAGTTGGAAAAGATATACAAGAACAGGCACAGTAAGTATAGAGCCACCCCCGCCAATTAGCCCCAGTGAAATACCTATGCCTATGGCTGCTATATAACCGATTATTTCCATAAAGCAAAAATGCTGGTAACTATTGTGAAGTTGTGTGACTATTATCACATTTTGTCGAGATCTATGATCTCGATCTGCTGCCGATTCATTTTAATCATGCCTTTGTCCGCCATTTTCTTCATCAACCTGGATATTACTTCACGCGAGGAATTTAGCTCGCTTGCAATCTCGGCGTGCGTAAAAGGGATCAGATTTGTTTTTAGCGTATGCTGATGTTTCTTTAAATAGGAAACCAAGCGCTCGTCCATATTACGAAAGGCAATGTGATCGATAGTGGTAAGCAATTCTTCAAACCGCATGCGATAAGTGCCAAGTACATATTGATACCATGTTTTGTAGTGGGTCATCCACTGATCCATCTTATCTAGCGATACGGATATAACTTCTGTATCCCCAACAGCTTTAGCAGTAAGCTCACTGGTATCTTGTCTGGAGGCACATATCATAGATAATGCACAGGCCTGTCCAGGCTCTATATAATACATAAAAAACTCATTGCCCTCTTCGTCGGTACGGTATACTTTAATCAAACCACTGATGATAATCATCGTTGCCCTGATATACTGACCTGTCTTCATTAGCAGATCTCCGTCCTTAAAATGACGCAGGTTACAGCTAAGCGTCATCTCTAATATTAGTTCCTTTTCAAAAGAAGGAAAAAGGCGGGTTAATTCTGTTTCTGAGAGCATCTACGAAATAACTGAAATTATCATAACGATTTACTACCTATCACCTGAGTATCTTAAGATTTGTATCGTAGATTAAGGTTATTATTAAGAAATACAAAATAAAGAGCAACGATTATTGTGGCAATTGCCGTTACAAAAAAGGTAATAGCAGAACCAAAGTGGAACCACAGTAAACCTGCTACACTACTGGCAAGCATAGTACAAATACTTTGAAAACTCGTAAATGTTCCAATAGCTGTAGCTGTATCTTTTTTATTAATAACATTACTTACCCATGCTTTAGCTATTCCTTCGGTAGCTCCAGCGTATATCCCATATAAAAAGAACAGGATAAGAAATACATACAAATGTGTGGCAACAGCCATTCCCAGATATACTGCTGCAAATATAAACAACCCAAATATGAGTACTTTTTTCAATCCTAAACGGTCAGCTAAAACCCCTAACGGATAAGAAACAACAGCATAAACTAGATTATAGAAAATATAAATGCCAACAATTACCGTATCACTATACCCTGCATCTTTAATTTTCAGTAATAAGAAAATGTCTGAACTATTAAACAGTGTAAATATGAGTAACCCTATCGTAATTCTGCGATACAAAACGGGGCTTATTTTCCAATATTTCAAGAAATCCAGAAAATAGGTTTTTATTCTTTTGCCTTTGGGTGGCGGATTTTTCTCTTTCAATAAGTATGTGAATGCAATAGCAATAATTCCGGGCAGGAATGCCAATAAAAATAATAATTTATATTGCCTGGGATGAAAGTAAAGAAATATCAATGCTATCAATGGGCCTGCAACAGCTCCTAATGTGTCCATAGCACGATGAAAGCCAAATACCGTTCCCTTTGTTTCAGAAGTAGCTTCATCAGATAACATTGCATCTCTTGCTCCAGTTCTAATTCCCTTGCCTAAGCGGTCTGTTGTTCTCACAGCAAAAATCCACAATGGGAATCTAAAAAATGACATCATTGGCTTAGAAATAGCACTTAGAAAATAACCCAAACGAACAAAAGGTAATCTTTGGCCGAGATTATCGGATAAGTTTCCAAAATACCCTTTGCTAAAACCTGCAACAGCTTCTGCGAAACCTTCTAAAATTCCGATGATAACAATAGAAAATCCAATGCTTTTTAGATAAATAGGCATTACAGGATATAGCATTTCGCTTGCGACATCCGTAAATAAACTCACCAATGATAAAACCCAAATAGTTCTAGTAATGATTCTCATTTTATGAAAGTACAAATATAGGCATCAACCTCCCTTGGGGTTGGTGATTGTTATTTTGTAGATCGCTTTTCGTCCAGTGCTTTTTGTGCTTCAATTATTATTTCTTTTAACTCCTTTTCATCCAGATCAGCATTCAAATTGTTTATAGCCGATGAATCTGAGGTATTAATTTTATTGGCCTCATCGCGTGCCTTACGTTTGAAATAGCCACGAAGAAAATAATTACCCTGAAGCGCTTTCATATTTTCGCTGAAACCATCTGCTGCTTCCTGTATAGTTAGCATAGATGCATTTGCCGTACGGACAGTTGTCTCAAGACCATTGGAAAGTGAATCCGTATAAATAAGGCTGCCTAATGAGCCGTTACCAGATCGTATCTGTGCAGCTATACCTGCTAGCGAACCTGTAATATTCTGCGCATTTTTTGCTGTTCCTTCAAGGCTCTTTGAAAGGTCATCGGTATACAACAGTTTACTAATTGTACCATTGCCTTCTCTTATGGCTATTGCCATACCGGCTAGTTCACGGGTTATAATCTCAGCGTTATCAGCAACATTGGTGAATTTAGATATTACTTTATCAAAATCAATCGGATTGACAGTCATAATACGTGATCCATCCTTTAATAATCGCACTTCGTTAGATGAGCCAGGGCTGATGGTAATTAGTTTATCGCCCATTAATCCATCAGATCCTATAGTAGCTAAAGCATCGGCTTTAATAAATGGCCTTACCTGCCCTTTCATACGCATATCCACCATTATAGTAGTGTCCGACACGATTCTTATATCTTCTACCGTACCTACGTTTATGCCTGCAAAACGGATGTTGTTACCAACATCCAGACCGCCAACATTATTGAAAGACCCCTTGATTATAAAGGTATCACCAAACATATTCTTTTTACTGCCGATAAGAAAAATACCTGCAACAAAAAGCAATATGCCAACCACAGTAAATATCCCGATCTTAATTTTTTGTCCAACCGATGTTTTCATGATAATCTATTTAAAGAAAGAACGAACCAGTTCATCCGGTCCGTTTTCCAATTGTTCATAATTTCCTTCCGCAATAAATTTCCCTTCGTTCAATACAAGCACTCTGTCAGCAGTTATCTTTGCACAAGCCATATCGTGCGTTATAATTACCGATGATGTCTGGAACTTTTCCTGCATCTCCAGCATGAGCTTACTGATCTCGCGCGATGTGATGGGATCAAGACCTGTAGTCGGCTCATCGTAGAGCATTATTTCAGGTTTTAATATCAGCGTACGGGCAAGCCCTACTCTTTTACGCATACCGCCAGAAAGGCTGGAAGGCATTTTGTCAATTGCATCCAGCAAACCTACACCTTCAAGTACTTCTTCTATCCGCTGGCGTATTTCCTCCTTGTCTTTCAGTTTCAATACACGTGTTAATGGAAATTCAAGATTTTGCTCCACTGTCATCGAATCATAAAGCGCACCGCTTTGAAAGAGAAACCCTATTTTAATACGTAAGGCTTTCAATTCTTCTTCTGAAAGATCTTTCACTTCCCTACCAAATATGTTGAGGCTACCTGAGTCTTGCACCAATAAGCCCACCATACATTTTATCGATACGGACTTGCCAGACCCTGATTTACCTAATACAACAAGGTTTTCTCCTTTAAACAGATCCATATTCAGATCTGACAAAACTTCTTTGGTACCAAACGACTTTTTTAAATTGCGAATAGTAACTACGGTTTCAGCTCGACCACTTTCATGGGCAAGACCTTGTTTATTTAATATGGTCTCATCTGTCATGTAGATTAATTATAGGCGAATACTGAGGTTAATTGAACTGCTATTGCATCAAGTAAAATAATCCAAAGCGAAGCTGAAACGACAGCAGAATTAGCTGCTATACCTACACTTTCAGTACCTCTATCAGAATTATAACCTTTATAACAACCGACAAAGCCTATAGCAAAACCAAAAAATATTGTTTTAATAACTGCAGGTATAATATCTGCAAAACCAAGCGATGAGAATGCCTTATTAAAATAGAGCTTGATGTTTACTACATTATTGATGTTGGAGGCGGCAAACCCACCTATCAGGGCAAGAGCATCTGCCATTAAAGTAAGCAGCGGGATCATAATAATACAGGCAAGTATCCGGGTAACCACGAGGTATTGTATAGGGTTAGCGCCGGAAACCTCCATAGCATCAATCTGCTCACTCACTTTCATGCTACCCAATTCAGCACCTATACTGGATGATATTTTACCTGCACATATCAATGCAATAATGACAGGGCCAATTTCACGTATAATTGAAATAGCTACCATACTTGGCACAAAGCTCTCCGCACCAAATTCCTTCAGCGTTGGTTCTGATTGAAGCGTTAAGACAAAACCGAGAATAAAACCTGTAATAGCTACAAGTGAAATGGATTTATATCCAATAATAAAAGACTGGCGTATGAATTCATTCCACTCAAACCCGCTACGAAATATATTACGGGCAAAACCACCCATAAAAACAATTTGGTCGCCCGCAGCAATAAAACTGTTGGCCCATTTACCTGGTGCTGATCTACTCATATACAGTGATGATACGTTTAGAAAAGCAGATGTAAGGATTGAAACTGAGCCTTGTGTTAGGAGTTGGAAAAATAACAGGTGCACTAAACGTAGCTACTGAAGGTACACTATTTAAACAACATATAGTGCCTGGCATTTAATTGTAGTAGCATTCCTGAAATCAACTGCGACCTGTAACCTGATTATCATCCAAAGCCTTTCCCACCCATTTAAAAAAAATAGTGGGGTTAGTCTTTAGATGCCTAGCGTGCTATAAGACCACCGTCAATCACCAGTTCTGCACCAGTCATGTAACTAGATTCATCAGAGGCGAGAAACAAAGCGCCATTAGCAATTTCTACAGACTGCCCTATTCTTCCTAAAGGACACATATTGCGAATGATCTCCTGACTTTCCGGCACAGAAGCCAGAAATTCGGTCATAGGCGTGAGTACGCCGCCTGGATGAATCGAATTCACACGTATATTATATTTGGCAAATTCCACTGCTTGATCTTTGGCCAACAGTCTCAACCCACCTTTAGAAGCCGTGTAAGCCGGCCCATTGCCGCCTACCATCCCAGCTATGGATGCGATATGAATAACGGAACCACCATTTGCCTGCCGCATATATGGCAAACAAACCTGCGATCCAATAAATGGCCCGGTTAGGTTAATAGCGATAACTTTTTGCCATTGCTCATCCGTAGTAGTTTCAGTCGTGGCTCCGGGTGGATAGATGCCTGCATTGTTGACCAATATATCTATCTTTCCAAAGCGTTTTACAGCAAAGGCTGCTACTGCTTCCCAATCCTTACGGGAAGTGACATCATGCACCATATAGTCAATTTCAAGACCCTGCTCTTGCGCCAATCGTACCCATTGTTTCAGCTTGTCTTCCTGGAGATCGGTAGCAATAACACGGGCACCTTCGCTGGCGAACAACCGTGCTTCTTCTGCACCCATTCCGCCGGCGGCTCCGGTTATAATAGCTACTTTATTGCTTAGTCTGTACATATTATTTCATTTAGAACAAACCTACAATAGGCGCATCTGAGGAAAGATGATCATAATTTACACCTTAAATGACTTTGGTCATATACGGTATAGCTACAACACTATATTTGCAGACATGTCTGCTACTAGAGCCTGAAGGTGTACTATTTCAACATGATCCATAACAACCACCTTATACCATGTAGGCGCATAATGATCGTCCGGTACAAGCCCATGCGCCTGCGCTATTCCTTTGTCTATAAACGCTGCTTTAATAGCAATGATGTTCATACCAGGTTGTCGGAAATATGGGATCTGCATTTTCATAAGTTGTCCGCAGAGCCAGTCAGTTCGGTAGAGAAGTTTGTTTATTTTCTCCAGCCATCCGTGCGGCCCGTAGGTCATCAAAATCATCCAGATAGCCACTGCGTTAGCCCCGGACCTACTACCACTAAGCGTTGAATCTGCACCATTAACATAGCTGGCCATAGCGGTATGTACGTAGTCCATAAGTCCTTTTTTGCAAAGAAATATTCCGGTTCCATAAGGTGCCTGTAGCATTTTATGCGCATCCAATGTTATCGAACTAACATGAGGATGAAGGAAGTTTATAGCATTAGCCTCGATGCTAAACGGATAAATAAACCCACCAAATGCAGCATCGAGATGCATTTTGAACACAATCTTATGTTTCAGCATTGTTAGTGCATAGGTGTCGGGATCGTCCATGCTGCCGAACATAGTTGTACCGGCGTTGGCAATGATGATAAAATACCGGATACCTTTTGAAAGCGCTTTCTTAACTAGTTCATCTAATATTTCAGGGTCAAGCACGCGGGTACGGGGCGATACTTTTGCCTGATATAATGAAAGATGCAGCAAATCTGCCGCTTTTGCAACCGAGTAATGTGTATCCTCAGAGCAGAGTATGGCGATCTGGTCATGGGTGGCCTTGTGTTCCTTCATAAACAGGTTACGATATATCCATACGGCCTGGATATTAGCTTCGGTTCCACCAGCTGTTACATATCCGTCACAGCTTTCTTCCTGTGCCTTGAATACATCCACGCTTAATAACGAGATGAGTTCCCGTTCCAGTTCTTGGGTGCCTTTAAAAAAATGTTCAGATGTTCCTGATGTGTGATAGCCGATATGATTCGGATTTTGTATATAGGTTCTCAGCAGTGGTGCATCAGAGAGAAAGCTGGCCTGGTCGTAAAAAACAAGGGGATCAAGCCGGGAAGCTGGAATACCCAACGAAAGGCTTTGTTTGTAGTCGATGTTATCTTTGAGCGCCTGTGTTATCCGCTCGTCCTGAGCTGCTGCCGACAATTTTCTCCAATATTTCATATTGTGTCAGATAGAATGGCAAAAGTATCTGATAGCCAATACGGTGCACTGATTTTGCTCATTATTGGGGTTGACTTTCGTCATTATGGAGTCGTAGGCACATAGTATTTAAGCGTTAGCGTAAGTATCATTTAAGCTCGTTTCTTGAGAGCAGCCAATGTAAAGGAGCTAAAGAAGGAACGTAACCGCTGATAATCTTCAGCATCGCTACAAAGGGGATGAACAGGATCATGCCGGAAACGCCCCAAAGAATACCGCCTGCAATAATAGCTACCAATGTAGCCCAGGTGCTTACATTAAGTTGTGCGCCTACCACTTTCGGAAAAATGATATTCCCCTCCAAATATTGTACAAAGGTAAAGACTGCAATTACGGCTATTGGTAACCATGGTGTCCCAGTGCTGATAAATGCCAGAGACACCGGTAGCGCCGCGCTGACTATGATCCCGATGTATGGAATAATCGTCATGATAGCCGTCAGCATACCAAAGAGAATCGCATGCTCCAAACCCAACCCTAACAAGCCAATGCTGTTTAATATCCCTACAATCAGATATACAAGCACCATACCTTTGATATAGCGGTGGTAGGTAAGAACCAACTCTTGCAGTGCGGGAGCGATGTTATCCTTTTTATCTGGAAGCAACTTGTATATAAACTGTACAAATACCTTTCTGTGGTAGAGGAATAGCGCAGCATAGATGGGAATAAGAAACAGCGAGAAGAGGGTTCCCGCAACGGCGCTGATAGTCAGTTGCAGCCAGCTACCAATATGGTCGGCGCCACTCTCCAGACTGCGTTGCAGCCATTGTTGCTGAGTCTCCTGTGGCAACGACCATTCCGATGCCAGCCATGTACTGAAAGACCCCGTTAGTGGTTTCAACTTTGCAGCAAGCATTGGGATATCCTGGCGAAAAACTGCGAGTTGCCATCCAAGTAGCAGCACCAGCGCTGCGAACAGTAGTACTACAAAAGATAAAGTAAGCAAAATGGCCAAATTGCGGGAACAACCTTTTCTTTCCAGCCAACGGCAAGGTGGGAACATAACGATGGCGATCAACAGGCCGTAGCTCATTGGGATAAAAAGACTTTGCCCAAAATAAAGAATAGCCATCAATGCCAGGAAGGCTATGATATATAGAGCGGTATTTTGCGCCTTTCCTAAAGTTTCGAGTTTAGGTATCATAGTGTAATAATAGTTTGTTTATAGAGGCTGGCCGATGACGCCGGTAAGCAGATAGTGTGACATTTATCAGTGTGTCGGTCTATCGCGGTAGTAGCGATACCTGCAGAATTCCAGAATGGGCTTTGAATCATTATCACGAATGCTTTGAAGGGGATTACCACAGTCGTCCTGAACAAGAATGACTGTGGAGTGGATAAAAGACAAATGTTTTTGATAGTCTGATGTTGTCATTAATATAGTATCCTGACGGTAGGCATAGGTCGTTAGTAATATTTTAGCAGAGGTATCACTTCCGGCCTCATAGGTTTGCAATAACTGGCCTTGTTCATTGAACCTGTAGCCATAAGATAATGTTGGTTTTGCATGAAAACTTCCTAACCTGCTATCGTACGGAAACAAGTACTGAACATAATACAATGGCTCTATCCATCGGATCTGTTGTATGTCCCTTTTATAACCGTTGCGATCACAAACAATAGAGAGTAGTTTATCGTCATCGTATCGATACGTCCAGTTTAAGATGACCATGTCTCGGTAATACTCAGTTACATGCGTGTAGTAACCACGAGTGTTGAAAGATTCAATTTTGGTGTATAAAAGAGAGTCTGCTGCCCAACCCTTGCCGGTATTGGTGGCAGTATAATATTCGGTTGTAATCTCTTCCACGTCGTTGTATATACCACGTTTAAGTAAATCCGGTATTTCATCAAAGGACACACAATGTTGTGCTGAAGCAGCACTTGTGATCAACTGGGTCACCAAGATTAATACTATCCACTTCAAGCCAGTGTTGTGATTCATTTATATTTTGTTCTTTTTGTGTTAGTTTATGTCAGCGAGTCGCGCTACAGATAGCACAACTTTGCTGCGCCTTTGATGAAAGATTTAGACAAGGTCTCCGGTAATGTTTAAAACTGCTGCTGTATCCATTTGTTTTAAGGCACAATCAGAATTATTGATTTTTTGCATACCACAAAACTACTTTTGAAGCTAAGCAAGGGCACTGACAGCGGATAGTTGCCTTGCTGACTTTGGTCACCTTGTTTGTGGATTAGCTGCCAAAACGCTCCTGGTAAGCACGCTCCAATGACTCCCGGTGTTGGGGATCAGCAATGCTGATTAGTAGCTTAGCCCGTTGGTCCATATTCTTACCATAGAGATTGACTGTGCCATGCTCGGTTACTACATAGTGCACATGACCACGGGTGGTGACTACACCTGCGCCAAGCTTAAGCATGGGTACAATCCGCGAGATACCTTTGGTTGTTACAGAAGGCATTGCAATAATTGGTTTACCACCTTCGGAAAGAGAGGCACCCCGCATATAGTCCATCTGGCCGCCGATACCTGAATATTGATAGGTACCAATAGAATCAGCGCATATTTGCCCTGTCAGGTCTATTTCGATAGCACTATTGATGGCTACAACTTTCGGGTTTCGGCGTATAACAGCTGTGTCATTAACGAAAGCGACATCCATAAAAGCTATCGAAGCGTTATCGTGCACAAAATCATATACTTTGCGAGTGCCCAAAACGAAGGTGGTTACGATCTTGCCTGGCCTTACTTTTTTATATTCATTGGTTACCACTCCTGCTTCCACCAATGGTATCAAACCATCAGAGAACATCTCTGTGTGGATGCCAAGCCCCCTATGTGTGGACAAATTATGCAGTACAGCGTCGGGTATAGCGCCGATACCCATTTGCAATGTAGAACCATCATCAATGAGGGAAGCGACATGCCAGCCAATTTTTACCGAACGGGTGTCCAGATGTTGGGCGTAATTAATCTCAGGTAGCTGCTGTTCCTCCCATACCATAGCAGTGAACCGGGATATGTGTACCTGACCATCGCCATGGGTACGTGGCATGAGAGGGTTCACTTGCGCGATAATAATTCCGGCTGATCTCACAGCGCTAATGGCGGCATCTACCGAGGTGCCTAAGGAGCAGTAGCCATGAGCATCTGGTGGTGATACATGAACCATGGCGACGTCCAATGGCAGTACGCCCTGTTCGAACATCCGGGGTATCTCGCTAAGGAATACAGGTACATAGTCCCCTGCTGTGCCGTTAACCCAGCCACGTACATTTTCGGAAACAAATAAGGAATTCAGGCGAAAGCTTCGAAGCACCTCGGGGCGGTCCCAATCCAGGTGACCCTGCAAACTAATGGAAACCAGTTCAACGTCCACTAGCTCCCCTGCCCTCTCGAGCATAGCTGTCACCAATGCCAATGGTGTTGCGGCACTGCCATGTATAAAAACACGACTGTGGCTCGTCAGATGGGCTACTGCCTGTTGCGCAGTCACATAGGTGTTGTTCATAATTACAAAAGTACAAAGAGGTATTGTTGGAAGCATGACCAAAATCATTTGATGGTTGGTGGTTGGTCATACCTGACAATAGAAGGTCATAATAATTTCGTTGTATGAAGACTAGCCATTTGCAATACGATACACTTTCCCTTCAGGAGTTATCGGAAACATTGCACCTGAATTATTATGATATTTTGTCGGCAATGGCTACGCAAGCTATGGTACGCCTGCAGGAATTGAAAATGACAGATATACACCAGACAACGCGGCAATATACTGATATCTGTGAGGAAGTACTGGCCTGTATTTACCAATACCTGCATGAATGCAGGCAAGAATTGCTCCCATACTTGAAGGAGTTGCACGAGAAGGATGTAAGTGGACATAATTGTAGTACCTGTCAGGGTGGATGTGATATTCGTCATCAGTCTCATCTGATGCATCTGGAGCAGTCTCACACGCAGCTGCATAAGCTGCTATATGAGCTGCAGTCAGCGGCTTTACCTTTATATAGCAATCTCGCCTTCCCCGCTATCTACCGTAACCTTCGCGATGAGATGCTTCTGATTGACACAATCTTGCGTGAGCTTTTTCATATTGAGGAGGCTAATATGATACCGAAGATTCTGCAATCGCAGAAAAAGATTAATGTTTATGAGTATTGAGACAATGTACGAGGCTACGAAGAAAAAAACGGTGAAGTCTGTACAGACAAATTGTTATCACTGCGGCACTGTTTGTATCCAAACCCGGATCCATTATGAGGAAAAGGTGTTCTGCTGTGAAGGCTGTAAACTTGTTTATGAGCTGCTGGAACATAATGGCATGTGTAACTTTTATGAGCTACAGTCGCATCCTGGGCTGAGCCAGGTAAAAGCAGTCCGCCAGGATAAATATAGTTACCTCGACAATCCGGCTATTGCCAAACCATTGTATCATTTCGATGATGGTAAGCAGGCTTCCGTTACTTTCTTCATTCCGGCTATTCACTGTAGTTCCTGTATGTGGTTACTTGAACACCTTTACAAGATCAACCCCGCTATTATTGATAGTCGTATCCAGTTTGCTGACAAAAAGGTTACCATACGTTTTATGCATAGCGGCATCACCCTTCGAGAGGTTGTTGAGATGCTAGCCACTATTGGCTATGAACCGCTGATTACATTAGACGATAATAGTGCAAAAGCATCAGTCGGAATCGATAAAAGCCGGTTATACAAACTGGGGGTGGCAGGTTTTTGCTTTGGCAATATCATGCTGATGAGCTTTCCGGAATATCTATCCGGCGCGCAAGGACTGGAGCACCAGTATGCACTGTTGTTTCGGGTGCTTAACCTGATCTTGTCGATTCCTGTGGTTTTCTACGCTGCAGGAGAATTTTTCACCAATGCCTTGGCCGGGCTACGGCAAAAGGTGCTTAACATTGATGCCCCCATTGCACTGGCAATACTAATCACTTATAGCAGGAGCATCTACGAGATAATTTCCGGAAACGGCGGTGGTTATCTCGACAGTATGAGTGGGATTGTATTTTTCATGCTGGTTGGCCGTGTAGTTCAGGATCGGGTTTATCGCAACTTGACCTTCCACCGCGATTACCGGGCTTATTTCCCGATGGCGGCAACAGTGGTGGATAACGGGCATACATACAGCAAGGCTATCACGGAACTTGAACGTGGGGATATTGTAAGGGTCTATCATCAGGAAATCATACCGGCGGACGGCATCCTTACAACTGGCAATGCACATATCGATTATAGTTTTGTAACAGGCGAGAATGAACCTGTAGCCGTAGTACCAGGTGAACGATTATTTGCCGGCGGACGGCAAACTGGAGAGTTACTGACCATGGAGGTGAGCAAACCCGTTAATTCCAGCTACCTCACCTCTCTTTGGAATCATGGCAGTTTTTCTAGGGATAAACAGGCAGTAAATGAGAAGAAAAGTGTGATTCATTTGCTTAGCAAATATTTCAGCCTGGTACTCTTCAGCCTTGCCGCACTGACGGCATTATACTGGTGGAGGTATAATCCTGCCATGATCCTGCCAAGCGTATCTGCGATGCTAATTGTGGCATGTCCGTGTGCTTTGTTACTTACTGCTACTTATACTAACGGCAACCTTCTGCGTATCTTCTCCGACAATGGACTTTACTTACGTGATGCTACTGTTATTGAACAACTGAGCAGTATTCAGGAGTTGGTTTTCGACAAAACGGGCACCTTGACTGTAAGTGGGAACCACTGCCGGCAGTATGGTGCTACTTTTGATGAAGCCACATTACAGCTTATCTATAACGTAGCCTGCGCCAGCAACCATCCGAAAAGCCGGCAATTGACAATGTTTACGGGCAATTGGCCGAAGCTGGTACTCCAGCACTGGAAAGAGCAACCCGGTAAAGGTATTACCGCTTGTTATGAAAACCATCAGGTCCGGATCGGCAGTGCTGACTGGGTAGGTGTAGCGGGCGATGCTGAAGTTTATATAAGGATTGATGACCAGATAACTGGTCTAAGCTGGGAACCGGAGTTGAGAAATGGTGCAGCTGAAATGTTATATGCATTGAAAAAAGATTACCATCTTTCTTTGCTCAGCGGGGACAACAATCGGCATGCGTCTTTCCTTAAACCCCTGTTTGACGGCGGTAAACTGTTGTTCTATCAGCAGCCGGCAGATAAGCTACATTACATTGCCAACCGCCAGGGGCGCGGTTATAAAGTGGCAATGATAGGCGACGGACTTAACGATGCAGGTGCCTTGCAGCAAAGTGACGTGGGCATTACCTTGGCGGATGATATCAATAATTTCAGTCCAGCTTGCGACGCGATATTAAGTGCTGAACAGCTAACATTGCTGCCAGCACTGCTTCAACTAGCGCGACAAAGCAAGGTCATCATTCGGTTGAGCTTTATTATATCAATATTATACAATATCGCAGGTCTCGGTCTTTCTATGCAAGGATTGATGAATCCTATGATCGCGGCTATCCTTATGCCAGCCAGCACGTTAACTATTGTATTGATCACCACAGGTGCCAGCAACCTCCTGGCTACGCGGTTGGGATTACAATGGCGGAAAAAAATACAGGAATGACCATAATCAGTTTTTGAACCAATAACGGTCATAGCGGGAGCCAAACGGCGATTTTAGTTTTGTTCCATCATTCCAAACAGCACAATGAGCGCACTTTTTATCCTTGTTATTATCAGTATTGCAGTGGCGGCTATATTTCTGGTTGCCTTTATCTGGAGCGTACGTTCAGACCAGTTTAGCGACCAACAAGGATCAGCCATGCGCATACTTTTCGATAACGATACCGATCAAAAATAATCAAGCAACAATCACAAGTACATGAATTCTTCATTGAACAAAGACGCAAAGGGGCAAGTAGCCGCGAGCACTATCGCTATACCACAGTCGGGCGGCATGGATCACTTTTTTTATGACAATAAGATTGTAAAATGGTTTGCGTATGCAACCATATTCTGGGGCGTTGTCGGTATGTTGGCAGGTTTGCTGGCTGCATTTCAACTGGTCTTTCCACAACTAAACTTCAATACAGCGCAAACTACGTTTGGACGCGTACGACCCGTGCATACTAATGCGGTGATTTTCGCTTTTGTCGGCAACGGCATCTTTATGGGTGTTTATTATTCTCTACAAAGGCTTTGCAAGGCGAGAATGTTCAATGACCGGCTTAGTCGATTTCATTTCTGGGCCTGGCAATCGATAATCGTTCTTGCCGCAATTACCTTATTGGCTGGTTATACCACCGGTAAAGAATATGCGGAACTGGAATGGCCTATAGATATTCTCATCACCCTGGTATGGGTAGCTTTTGGCTGGAATATGTTTGGTACGATTATCAAAAGAAGGGAGCGTCACTTGTACGTAGCAATCTGGTTTTATATCGCCACGTTTGTAACAGTAGCCATGCTGCATATCGTCAACTCCTGGGAGATTCCTTTTAGCTGGATGAAATCCTATTCCTGGTATGCAGGTGTGCAGGATGCACTAGTGCAATGGTGGTACGGTCATAATGCCGTAGCATTTTTCCTGACTACCCCCTACTTAGGCTTGATGTATTACTTCCTGCCAAAGGCAGCTAATAGACCTGTGTACTCTTATCGTCTGTCAATCATTCATTTTTGGGCGCTTATCTTCATTTATATTTGGGCTGGACCACATCACCTGTTGTATACGGCTCTTCCCGATTGGGCACAGTCGCTGGGTACGGTGTTTTCCATTATGCTACTGGCACCTTCGTGGGGTGGTATGATTAATGGATTGCTGACTTTGAGAGGTGCATGGGATAAAGTAAGAGAGGATGTAGTGCTCAAGTTTCTGGTGGTAGCTGTTACTGCATACGGTATGGCTACTTTCGAAGGCCCTATGCTGAGCCTCAAAAGCGTTAATGCTATTAGCCACTTTACAGATTGGACAATCGCGCATGTGCATGTAGGAGCCTTAGGCTGGAATGGCTTTTTGACCTTTGGTGTCATCTATTGGTTGATACCAAGGATATTTAAAACCGAATTATATTCCAGCCGATTAGCTAACTGGCACTTTTGGATTGGTACATTGGGGATCATCTTCTATGCGGTACCAATGTACTGGGCAGGGTTCATGCAGAGCCTAGCCTGGAAAGAGTTTACACCCGAAGGGCAATTGAAGTACCAGTTTATGGAAACAGTGACGCAAATGCGTCCGTTCTACGCAATGCGTGGTGTAGGAGGTACACTCTATCTTATCGGTGCTGTTATGATGGTGATCAATATCTGGAAGACTGTAAAAAAAGGTAAAGCTGTTGATAATGAAGCTGCTGTTGCTGCACCGCTGGAGAAAGTATATGTTGCCCATACGGGGAGCCACTGGCACCGTTGGATCGAGCGCCGTCCCGTACAAATGATGGTACTTAGCCTTATTGTAGTTGTGATCGGCGGCGCAATCGAGATCATCCCTACCTTCCTGGTCAAGTCAAATGTCCCTACTATTAGCAGCGTAAAACCTTATACTCCACTAGAACTACATGGCCGGGATATCTATGTCCGTGAAGGATGTTATACCTGCCATAGCCAGATGGTGCGGCCTTTCCGTAGTGAGGTTGCACGCTACGGCGAATACTCTAAGGCCGGAGAGTTTGTTTACGACCATCCCTTTCAATGGGGTAGTAAGCGTACGGGGCCTGACTTGGCAAGAATCGGTGGTAAATATCCCGACAGCTGGCATTTCAATCATATGTATGAACCATCCAGTATGTCACCTGGCTCTATAATGCCGAACTATACGTGGTTATTTGAAAACAGGTTGGATACTGCTATAACCGGTGCTAAGATCCGAGCCATGCAAACGCTGGGTGTGCCCTACCCTAAAGGTTATGATCAAGTTGCTAACCGCGATATTACAAGGCAAGCTGAGAATATAACCGATCGCCTGGCCAAAGACAATATCCGCATCAAAAGCGACAAGGAGATCATCGCCCTGATCGCTTACTTACAGCGTGTTGGTACGGACATCAAATTACAACAGAAAACAAGTTCTCAACCATAGACATACAAAATATTCCAAAAATGAAATTCAAAACATATCTCGAACACATTACGGGTATTGGCCTGTATCCCATGATCTCATTGATCCTGTTCTTTGTTTTCTTTTCTGCGCTGAGCATCTGGGCATTACGTGTCAATAGAAAGTACATCAATAATCTGAAACAAATACCGTTCAGCGAGCAATAGCTATTCAATGAAATCCATTAAGACTATGCAAAGACATTATTATTACAGACTGATAGCCCTGGTAATATTTTTTATCTTCCCTTTTTTCGCTTTTGCGGCCGGCGAAACAACCGACAATAGCCCATCATTCAATGTGTTGCTTACCGGGCTGGTAACACTGGTAATTGCGCTGCTTTTTGCTATCGCTATACTGGGCAATGTATTACGCTCGCTGGTATCGGTATATCGCGACAAGCTCAAAAACGATACAGGCACGTCCGCTGCTACCCGTAACCTGCTGACCTTAGCGTTACTGCTCTTACCATTGACCCAGGTTTTTGCGCAAGAGCAGGCAGCAGCGAAAGCGCCGCAGATCATAGCCGGTATTGCCGCTGCGGACTTCTACCTGCTGATGGGCGTGATCCTGCTGGAATTGATGGTCATCGTATCGATGCTTGTTACGATGGCTATGCTGGTAAGGCTGCTCAGTGGTAAGCCGGAGACTGCGAAGCAAGCGAAGGCATTGGTCAGCAAGCCATTCTGGGATCGCTTCAACAAAGCTGTAGCTGTCGAAAAAGAACAAGACATCATGCTAGACCATGACTATGATGGTATCAAAGAATTGGATAACAGCCTGCCTCCATGGTGGAAATATGGGTTCTACCTGACTATATTGGTTGCGGTAGTGTACATGTTCTATTACCACATGGGCGGCAATGGCCCAAGTTCATTGCAGGAGTATACCGCTGAGGTGGAAAAAGGAGAAGCGGAAAAAGAGGCTTACCTGGCTAAATCAGCTAATAATGTAGATGAAAATACGGTAGTGATGCTTGATGCAGGGGGTATCGCATCAGGGCAAAACCTTTTCCAAACTACCTGTGCTGCTTGCCACGCTAAGGATGGTGGTGGTGGCGTGGGCCCTAATCTTACAGACGACTACTGGCTACATGGTGGTGGTCTGCAGGATATTTTCAAAACTATTAAGTATGGATGGCCTGATAAAGGGATGAAAAGCTGGAAAGATGACTTCTCACCAAAACAGATTTCCGAAATCAGCAGCTATGTAAAATCATTGCGAGGTAGTAAACCCCAGGTTCCAAAAGAAAAGCAAGGAGACCTCTATCAGGAAGATGCTGTAACAGCAGACAGCGTTGCAATGGCAGTTAATCCGTAGTCTAATATTATTTAAAGATCATTATGCAGGCTAATACCAATACATTTCGTGATACTGTATCCACAATCGATCAGCATGGTAAACGTGTTTGGGTTTTCCCACAAAAACCTCGCGGAAGATATTACCTCGCACGTACTTACCTAAGTATTTTATATCTGGCTATATTTTTCTGTCTCCCCTTTATAAAAATAAAAGGGCATCCTTTTTTTCTGATCAATATCCTGGAGCGCAAATTCATCTTATTCGGACAAATATTCTGGCCACAGGATTTTTTCATTTTCGGGTTAGGCATGATCATATTTATTGTATTCATTGCCTTGTTCACTGTTGTATTTGGCCGCATCTTTTGTGGATGGGCTTGCCCACAAACCATTTTTATGGAAATGGTATTTCGCAAAGTGGAATATTGGTTTGAAGGAGATGCCGCACGGCAGAAATTGCTGGCGAAAGCACCCTGGCATACCGATAAGATATTGCGTAAAACCGGCAAATGGATTGTATTCTGGCTAATTAGTTTTGTGATCGCTAACACCTTCCTTGCCTATATCATTGGTATCGATGAGTTGGAACATATAATTACCGAACCGGTTGGTAAGCATACAGGCGGTCTGGCTTCCATTGCACTGTTCACAACTATTTTCTTCCTTGTCTATGCTTGGTTCCGCGAGCAGGTGTGCACAGTGGTTTGTCCTTACGGACGGATGCAGGGTGTATTGCTGGATAAAAATTCCATCAACGTTAGTTATGATTATGAACGGGGTGAACCAAGAGGTAAATTCAACAAACAACAAGCGCGACAAATTGGAGATTGCATTGACTGTGCGCAATGTGTAAAAGTATGTCCCACAGGCATTGATATCCGGAACGGTACACAGTTGGAATGTATCAACTGCACAGCTTGCATCGACGCATGTGATCATATGATGCGTGCGGTAAATCTTCCTGAAGGGCTGATCAGGTACGCTTCTGAAAACAACATTGCAAATAAAACCCCTTTTCATTTTACTAAGCGCATGAAAGCGTATTCTGCTGTCATGGTTGTATTACTTGGTATACTTGTTTACCTATTGGCTAGCAGAACCGATGTAGGAATATCATTACTTCGTACCCCTGGACAACTCTACCAGGAAAAAGATGGACGTATCAGTAACCTGTATAACTATCGCCTTCTCAATAAGACCTATGAAGCTAAGACGTTGGAACTGCGGCCAGAGAACTTCCGAGGTACTATAGCGCTTGTAGGAGAAAAACAACTGGATATTCCGAAAGAGGATGCCAGCTCAGGCTCGCTATTTATCACTATGGATGCCAGCCAGATAAGGCGTCGCAAGACATTGTTAGAGATCGGTGTATATGAACACAATAAAAAGATCAAGACTATTACAACTGCTTTTCTAGGCCCTTTTATGACGAATTAATATTACTGTTTATGACTATTATAAAGATTGGCTGGGGTACAAAGATTACCCTTTTATACCTGGCTTTCGTTGTATTAATTGTTACGCTGGTAACAAAAAGTATGCATCAAACTTTCGACCTGGTCTCCGGAGATTATTATAATCAAGAGCTCAAGTATCAGGATGTGATTGATGCCAGTAAGAATCAGGCAGGGTTGTCGGCACCTGTGCGGCTCTATCAAGAAGACAAACAGTTGCTTATACAGTTACCTGAAGAATTTCGCCATATACCGGTTCATGGTGAGGTAGTTTTCTATTCCGAAGTGAATGCTGCCTGTGACCGGACTTTTCCGCTGGATACCGACGAAGGGATTTACCACCTGGCAGTAAGCGAACTAGCAGCTACCAAGCACTATTTGGTAAAACTACGATGGACAGCTGGAAACAAATCGTACTATCAGGAAACGCCATTCAATATTAAACCATGATCAACGTTGCCTTGTTAACCGCTCTGGCAATGGGGCTAACCGGCAGCCTGCATTGCGCAGGTATGTGTGGCCCTATAATGCTGGTGCTACCCTTCCGTACATGGAAAGGGTACCGTAAATGGGTTGCTATACTTTTGTATCATAGCGGGCGCATTACAGTTTATGCGCTGCTGGGATGGTTTCTATATTCATTCAAATCTTTATTTGACCCACGCTGGCAGCAATATGTAGCGATGGGTACAGGGCTGCTGCTATTACTGGCAGGGCTATGGAGTTTCTTTCCCAAGGGTAAGATCTCACTGCCATGGATGGGCGTCGTGCAGCTACAGTTAGGACGTCTTATGGGCCATCCCTCCCCAACTGCGATGTTACTGGCCGGGATGCTGAACGGGCTCCTACCCTGTGGGTTAGTATATATGGCCTTGTCATTGAGCATGGCAGCAGGAAGTAGTCTGCAAGCAATCATGCTGATGTATGCTTTCGGTGCAGGTACCCTGCCTATGCTGCTTGGCATAACAGTAATGCGGAGCAGAATTAAACTGTTCTCTGCTGGACGGATAAGACAATGGGTGCCGTTGGTACTATTCGTATTTGGAAGCTTATTTATCGTACGTGGCATGAACCTGGGTATTCCGTACCTAAGCCCGAAAATCGAGGTTAGCCAGCACAAGATAAAGGCCAACTGCTGTCATAAACCCATTCAGTTACCATGATTTTAACTATTGCAATGACGCCAATGATGGTTAATAGTGTTGCCGCACGAACCATAAATAACCTGAAGACTGTGCCTTGGATAACGAAGATCATCTACTTTACTGATTATTATAAGCATCCGTACATACGGCGCACAATATCTTTACTAAAGAGTTTTAGACCTTGATAACAGAAATGAGCATACAGCAAGAACAGGAAAGATATGAAGTGAGCACCTGGCTCAGGATGTTGGATTTCCAGCAGCAGGAGAATGTGTATATGAAAACGCGTATTGCAGAAGTTGTGAAAGCCAACGTTAGTAAAGAAGTGCTGGATCGGTTAGAGCACTTCCAGAATATGCTTCTCAATAAGGATGCAGTCATTGCACTGGTGCGACGTGATATCCTGCGGCTTTCTCCCGAAGCACGTGACGGTTCAGCTAAGGTATCACAGGAATCGCTACGCCGCGATATGTATAAAATGGAACAGGAGTTTAATACGCTCCGCAACGGTTTCAACGAATATATGCAGATGATGGCTAGTTCATAAGCCTTCGCAATTTCTGCTCGTCAAGTACGAGTATTTCTCCTTTTATTATATCGATCATTTTCTCTTCTTTAAAATCACTTAGTGTACGGATAAGGGATTCCTTGGCAGTACCTGCTATCGTTGCCAGGTTCTCCCTACTGATATCAATACTGGTTGTTTGTACATCCTCTCGTTGGTATTTTTCATGCACCGCAATCAAGGCATTAGCTACTTTTTTTCGAAGTGAGTTATAAGCCAGGCCCAATAGCTGCTCTTCCTTCTGGGAAATGTTACGGGCGAGTATAGCCACCATTTTTTTCAGCGCTTCGGGATTGGTATAAATGAGCTCTTCAAAACTGTCACGCGGTATCGTTGCAATCTCGCTTTCGTCAAGTGTTTCTGCAGTTTCCTTATAAGCTGTGCGCTCAAGTATGGGTACATAACCAAAAAATTCTCCCGCATTAAAGATTCCTGTTACCAGTTCCTTGCCATCATCATTGGTTTTATAGGTCTTCACACGGCCGCTTTGCACATAGAAAAGCCGCAGGGCATGATGCCCTTCTGTATAGATGACTTGTTTCCGTTTGTACTGATGGCTATGGCCTTCCTCTTCTATCAACTGCACCATATCTCGGCTACCCACGTGGCTGACGATATCCCTGATGCCCTGAGGGCCCTGAGCCAAGTCCATACGCAGCAATTCATTTTTCTTCAGGCGGCTCTCAATGGCATTAAGCAGTTCAGTGCCATTGAAGGGTTTGGTGATATAATCATCAGCACCCAAGGACATACCTTTACGTACTTCATCCCTTTCAGCTTTTGCCGTTAGAAATATAAAAGGTATGTTGCGTGTATCGGCATTTTTCTGAAGCATATGTATAACGCCGTAACCATCAAGAACCGGCATCATGATATCGCAAATAATTATATCGGGCATGTTGCTTACCGCGGCAGATACCCCTTGTTTCCCATCAGGAGCAGTAAACACCTGGTAGCCTGAAAGCTCCAGTATCTCTGACATATTCTCCCGGATTTCCGTATTATCTTCTATCAGTAGTATCTTTTTCATAACATTCATTAAAGTTGAAATGTGATAGTGAAATTTGTACCTTTACCAATCTCACTGGCACAGCTTATGGCACCCTGAAGCAGTTCTACGTATTTAGCCACAATATGCAGGCCAAGGCCCGTTCCCTGAATATTAGTCACATTAGCACCACGGAAGAAGCGCTGAAATAAATGCTGCTGATCCTCTTCTGATATACCCATTCCTTCATCCAACACCTGCAAAATCAATGCTGCGCCTGTCATCTCTGTACGGATCCGTATTGTTGCCTGGTCGGGGGAGAACTTAATAGCATTCGAGACCAGGTTCATCAATATATGACGTAACAGAGTGGCATCTAGTCTTAATTTTGTATCCCCATTATGCTCGTAGTGTATGCTTTGGCCAGGTTTGAGAATTGGATTGATCTCACTGATTAGACTATTGATCGCTTCTTCAATGCTCAACTCTGACAGGCGCACTTGTATTTTTCCTTCTTCTATTTTACCTACCGAGAGAAAATCATTAAGAATATCGGTAAGCATGTTCACCGAGGATATGATGCGCTGCACATGCTTATCCCTTTTAGGTTGATCTTCTGTTGTGGTGTATTGTGAAACCAAGTATACCGAGGAAAGAATTGTACTAAGTGGCGTGCGGAACTCATGGGACGCCATGGAAACAAAACGTGATTTCAGCTCATTGAGTTCTTTTTCCTTCTCCAATGCTTCCTGTAGCGACTGGGTGCGTTCCTTTACTTTCCGTTCTAGTTCTGCGTTTAACTTCACCAGCGCAGTCTCAGATTCTTTACGAATAGTGATGTCGCTGACGAAGGCGATACTGAACTGACCTGCACTATTTGTATAGGTACTGAGACTTACCTCTACAGGAAATTCCGCACCATTCTTTTTTACTGCAAAAAGGTCTAGGCCTCTGCCCATGGGGCGGCTATGCGGGTTATGGTTATGATAGTAATCACGGTGATGTTCATGCCGTTCTTTAAAACGACGAGGTATCAGCACCTCTATTTTTTTACCAACCAGTTCTCCCGGTTCATAACCAAACTGATTCAGGGCAAACTGGTTGACCAGTAAGATACTGCCTTCACTATTGACAATGATGATCCCGATGGCAGCATTATTGAACAGTGCTTCGTACTCATATTTTTTGCTCTCCAATAAAAATATTCTATACTACTAAGTTACAATCAAAAATGAATTTTAAAATGAATTTTTCATGATGATTGTATCATAGAGGATACTAACCTGCTAATGGTTGCAGGTGTTGTCTTATGAATTTGAATTATTAATCGCATAATAACCACTCGTATGTAATGTAATAATTACGTTATCTGCGTTCACCCAACAAGCTAACCGGCTGATACTTTCGTTTCTTCTTCAGATTGAAACCTTCAATAGCATAGCGGTTAATATGGTTGACCGCTTCCTCAATAGAGTCTGTCCAGAGGAACAGATTGATGTCGGCTTGATCGATTGTATGTTCCATTACCAATCGCTGGATATGCTCGTAAAGATCACGATGGTAATCCTTGCCCATCAATATTATGGGGAAGCGCTGAAATTTACCGGTTTGTATTAGCGTAATGGCTTCGAAAAATTCATCTAGGGTGCCGTAACCGCCAGGCATAACCACAAAGGCGTAGGAATATTTGCTGAGCAGTGTCTTGCGCACAAAGAAATAATCAAAGTCTACCCATTTGTCGAGGTATTTATTGGGATGCTGTTCTTTGGGCAGGATAATATTACAACCTACGGATCTGCCACCGACATCTCTGGCTCCTCTGTTAGCAGCTTCCATGAGTCCTGGCCCACCACCAGTGATGATAGTAAAACCCAGACGTGAGATAGATGCGGACAACTGACGTGTCAGATGATAATAAGGGTGATCTTCAGTAAACCTTGCGCTGCCGAAAACCGTAACGCAGGGCCCAATGAAATGGAGTTTACGGAATCCATAGAAAAATTGGCGCATCACTTTCAGCAGAAATTTTAATTCTGTCCAGCGTGAATGTGGTCCTTCAAGAAACTCAGTTTCGCTTTGGGAACCTACTGGTGTAAAATCCTCTGATATTTGCATTTCTTTATTTATATTCATTGCCTATTTCTTTTAGTCTTCCAATGAATATTGCTGATGTAAATCAGGTATTTCAATATTGGAAAACCCTTCGTGCAATAGCCGCTCCCTAAAATTTTGCTGCACTGCGTACTCACCATGTACCAGAAATATTTTTTTTACGAGCCTTGGATCCTGGCAGGAAAGCCACTGGCATAGGTCCTCGTAGTCGCCATGAGCGCTAAGGCTGCGTATCTCTGCGATAGTGGCAAGAACGAGAAAAGTCTTACCAAATATATGTACCTCTGATGGTTGTTGCTTTAATCTTCCTCCCAGAGACCGCGGCTCACAATAACCGGTCAGCAGGATCGTATTAGCGGTACTTCCAACATTATTCGCAATATGATGTTTAACACGTCCAGCCTCTGCCATCCCTGAAGCTGAGATAATCACGCAGGGTGTATCAGAGTCATTGAGTGCTATAGATTGGCGGACATCTTCGATATAGGTAAGGCCAGAAAAAGAAAACACATCTTCATCTTTTTTCAGCAGGTTTTTTACTTGTGCATTGAAGTAGTCTGGATAGTGTTTGATAGTCTCAGTGATCTTTACTGACAGCGGACTATCTACGTAATAGGTTAGTTTGGGCAAACGATTTTCTATCTCCAGTCGGTTAAGCAGGTAGAGTATCTCCTGGGTACGCCCCAGGCTGAAGGCAGGAATAATAAGTTTCCCATGTCGGTGCAAGCAAGTATCGGTGATCTGTTCCAGCAATTGTTCTGTAGCTACCGTCAGCAGATCATGCAAGCGATCGCCGTATGTAGATTCCAGGATAATATAATCTGCTTGTGGAAAGGTATCTGGGGCGCGCAGGATCATATCATGGTATCGGCCAACATCGCCACTGAAACAAAGGCTTCGTGATATGCCATCTCTCACAATCTCAAGGTTAATAGCTGCACTGCCAAGAATGTGCCCACAGTCTGTGTAGTACAGTGTAATGCCCTTGTCGATTTTGTAATGTTCTCCATAAGGTATGGTCTCAAACAATGGAAATACTGCTTCAGCATCTTCCAGTGAATAGAGCGGGTGCACCAATTCCCTACCCTGTTTGCTGCGTTGTTTGTTGACATAACTGATATCGGATTCCTGTATCCGGGCAGAATCTACGAGCAGGATCTTTGCTAATGCAGCAGTAGCTGGCGTACAGAATATCTTTCCCTGATAACCATCTCTGACCAAGCGTGGCAGCAGACCAATATGATCGATATGTGCGTGAGAAATGATGACGTGTGAGAGTGTAGCCGGATCAAATCCCCAATGCTCATTCAAGGCTACGGTGTCCTTCCCCATGCCCTGAAACAGGCCACAGTCTAAGAGAATTCGCGTATCTGACGCAATATCCAATAAGTGTTTAGAACCGGTCACTGTTCTTGCTGCACCGTGGAAACTAATATTCATACAAATAATTGTGTCACAAACCTACTATGTATCTATGCTCAGAGTGATGATAGTTATCAGTAAAACTGCTGACAACTGTTAACTAAACAAATACCTATGCAGTATTCTTTTTATTTCGTAGTCAGACGAAACTGAATAAGAACGCGATGATTACTATCATAGTATTTATTGACCCCTGTCACCATATAGAGTAGTGAGTCTTGCGACTTTTGAACAAAATCATCCTATGAAAAAAGTATTGGCTGTTTTTGACGGCACACATTTCTCCGAGAGTTCTCTTCGGTTTATTTCGAGGTTGAACGAACTCTCACCCGTATTACTTACTGGCATATTTCTTCCTTCTATCGATTATACCGATGTGATGGTTTACTACTTAAGTATGTCAGCACCGCTATACTATCCTGATGTTATTAATGATGAGTCTGCGATTGAGACAAATATTAAAAAATTCGAGGCTTATTGCAAACAACACAATATTGAGTATCGTGTTCATTCTGATTATCAGGTCAAAATATTGCCTGCTATCGAAAAAGAAACCCGCTATGCAGACTTACTGGTGCTAAGCAGTGAGTTGTTCTATGAGAATCTTGGTGAGATTAGCCAGAAAGAATATCTGAAAGATACACTACATAAAGCAGAATGTCCAATTATCTTGGTTCCGGAAAGTTACGCTTTCCCGCAGAGTGTTATCATCGCTTATGATGGAAGTGAGACTGCTGTGTTTGCCCTGAAACAATTCTCGTATCTGTTTCCTGAACTTTCCAACCTAAGCACTGTCGTTGTATATGCTTCTACAGACAATGATACTATCCCTGACCTGGCTTATATGAAGGAATTGGCGACGCGGCACTTTAAAGATGTTAGCTTTTACAAGCTTGAGGCAGAACCTAAAAAATACTTTGCCACATGGATCGCTGATAAGGGTGATGCGCTGTTGGTTAATGGTGCTTTCGGGCGCAATAGCTTCTCAGAATTACTGCATAAGAATTTCTCCTGTCAGGTTATCAAAGACCACAAGCTACCAATATTTATGGCCCATTTATAATACAATTCATTATGGATGATAATAAGATGGAAGATTTATTAGCTACTGAGACTGAGCAGATTGGTAAGCTGAACCGTATCGTACTGCAGGCAATAGAAGAAGAGAACCTCATTTCTAACAAGTTATATGAGTTTGAAGAAAAGAATATCTCTCTTTCCAACCGCGTTGCAGATAAGGTGGCTGCTTTTGGTGGTAGCTGGCTGTTCGTTCTTTCTTTCCTGGCGGCTATGGGTATATGGATACTGTATAACAGTGTATATACGCATGGTTTCGATCCCTATCCCTTCATTCTCCTGAACCTGATTCTCTCCACTGTTGCAGCGATACAAGCACCAATTATCATCATGAGTCAGAACAGGAAGGAGAGCAAGGACAGACAAAGAGGGGTAAATGACTATATGGTCAACCTGAAATCAGAAATCGAAATTCGAAACATGCACGAGAAGCTGGATCTCCTAATCTCCGAGCAGATGAAAACCTTGTTCGAATTACAGCGGCTACAAGTAGAAATGATCCAGGATATCCGGGATGTAATCAGCAAAAATAATTAGCAGCTATACTGAATGTAAAAGGTGTTCTTCTTCTAATGCTATTCCTTGTTGATTCTCATGATGATTGTTTCGAGGAACTAAGCTGCTATTCCATTACACGTTTAGGGAAGCTGATAAATATTTGACTGGCATGAAAAGCCATTTCGCGTGCATTGCCGGGTATCAGGAAACGATTCCACATTCCTTGTTGTTGCTCGCTGAATAGAACAAGTATGACATGTTTGATTTGTTTAATAAATGCTTCGAGATCTTCTGGCATAGTATAATTAGTATCACGTTTGCAATAGGCTACATGTACAGGATAACTGAATTGCTTTTGAAGAGTATCCTCCATAAGTTGTATATCGGTACGGAACTCGTAGTTATATGCTATATGAAGCAGAGTAACACTTGCCTGCATGGGCCGTGCAAAATCAATAACTTCTTTGAGCTCATGCATATAATTTGTCATATCGGAGGAATATATCACCTCATGAATAGGATACACATGCTGGCGTGCCGGAATGCAGATGACCGGTATGGATGATCGCTCTAGAAGTGCAGCAGTGTGTGTACCAAATAACTTGCGTATAGTGCCTGCACCACGGGTGCTGATGCAGATATAAGATGCCTTAGAAATGTGGGCATATTCGAGAATGCCCTCTGTAACATCCAGGTTATGATAGGCGACCACTTCATGATTAAACGGAGATTTATCCAGCGAGCGATATACAGAGCGAACTACTGGCCTCAGTTCTTGTAGTGCATTTTCTTTTTGACGCTCCACATAGTATGCATAGAGCTCATCCGACCAGAAAGAAGCACGAAGCACTTGATAGACATATAGAAATACTACTTGCGCATTGCGTTGCGCTGCCAGTTGTATAGCAAAGCGCATCGCCGAACGTGAGTTAGCAGAAAGATCTGTGGTCACTATTATCTTTTCCATAATCGGTTTTTATAGCCTGTTATATGTAAGGTAAGCTATTGCAGTAAGTTGTTTACGAGGCTGATCACAGTCAGTACCAATACTGAATCATATCATTTACTAACAGCTGACAACAATCATTTTTTGTTCGCTGTATCATCATCAGCAATAGACATTGTGCCAGTTAGTTTTGGTGCTTTGGTACCTTAAAATTACTGCTATGAAACGCTGGCTGTATTTAATACTGTTATCCCTATCCTATTACCGGCTCTACGCGCAACAAGAGCCGGCACTGATGTATCCTGAATTGCTCTCGAGGGTCGATACGAGCTGTAATGAGTATCTTTGCCTGGATCGGTACACTACGGTAATGCAGACTTTTCAACACCTGCTTGATAGCTGCCGTTTTGCCGGACTGGACAAGTACGACTATCATTATGCTGACCTTTATGAACGTCCCGGTGCCTCGATAGCACAACAGGAGCGTTGGTTGGTGGATGGTCTGCTTGCTTATTTTACAGATCTAAGTCTCGGAGCTAGTTCCCCGGATCGTGTGAGTTATGATGCCTTAGGAAGTGCTTACCGCGAGCAGGACAAAGATGATATTGTGGCTGCCTTGTCCTTAGTACGCTCCGAAGCTGATATGCGTAGGATTGCCGCTGGCTTCGAGCCCGACTCCCATGAATACCTGTTATTGAAACAGGCTATGGCAATAGCTATCAGGAATAACAATAGCTCTACAGAAAAACAATTGGCTAATACATTGAACTGCTACCGTTGGGTGTTGCATTTTAGGTTCAACCGTTTTATTCTTGTAAATGTTGCCAGTGCACAACTCAAATATTACAATGTAAATTTCCCATTGCTGGATATGAAAATTGTTGCTGGAAAACCCAGTACCAGGACACCTAGGTTTGCTGCCTACCTCGACCAGATTATTTTTTATCCTTATTGGCATGTTCCACGCAGTATCGCTGTCAATGAGTTGCTGCCGGCAAGTAAAAAGAATCCTGCAATCTTGAATGTAATGAATATACAGGTCCTTAACCAGGATGGAGTAATAATAGATGCAAGGGATGTACCTTGGAGCAAACTGAGCAAAAGCAATTTCCCTTATCAACTCCGGCAGGGAACAGGCTGCGATAATGCGTTAGGCGTTATCAAATTCAATCTTACCTCTCCTTATAGTGTTTACCTTCATGATACGAATCTGAAGTCTGCATTCGCATCATCGCAGCGATATTATAGCCATGGCTGTATTCGTATTGAAAAACCTGAAGCACTGGCGATGTTACTAGCCCCTGGAAAGGTAGATAGTAACTTTTTACGTGCCTGCGTACGTGGGCAGAAGCCGGTGACTGAAACACTACAACAGCCAGTACCTATTTTTGTACTGTATATGACAGCAGATGTGAGCGATACATCTGTTAGCTATTATCCCGATGTTTACCGGTTGGAAAAATAAAAATTGCAACATGTTGATCATTTCAAATCCACACGGTCGCTATGCATGTCGTAAAGGAGAGATTGGATATTCACATTTCATGTATCTAATCAGTCGCAAAACTATCAAGTCTATATTTGTATGGCTTATGCGTGGCGAAGCATGTTTGCATAACCGTTTGGCAGAGGGCTTTGCTCTACAGCTTTTGCTGCTTTTTCTACATCATAGGGCAGACGTATGAATTCAACAATCACAGTATCCTTGGCCAGAACTGAAGATTGTTCATCAATAGTAAGTATAACATAACAAGCGTCTGCATTCCCATCCTTTGGCTTACCAACAGATCCGATATTGATCGCATGCCGAAATCTGATATCATGCGCTGTTGTTTGCGAAAGTATCCTATGATAAGGCTTGTGTGTATGTCCAAAACACATGATATCAGCATTGGCATCAACCATTATACGCAGCATGCTTTTTTCGTCCCGGTCCTCAAACAGGTATTCGTTGATCTTTCTCGGACTGCCATGTACAAGCAGCAAATTTAGCTTGTCATTATTCAGCTGATATTCTATACGAATATGGGCTGGGAGGCTGCGGAGATAAGCTCGCTCCTCAGATCCAACAATCTGGTTAGTAAAAGAAATAGATACCTTCCCCATTTCACGTTCTTCGTCCGTTTTATAAGCGCAACCGCAGTCATCGCTGCTGCGCCCGATACCAAAGTCATAATTACCTGCAATAGTAGGTATGCCCCTTTTACATATTTCTGCTATTACTTCATTAGGCCAAATGTTATATCCAACCAGATCACCAAGGCAGTACACAGCATCAGGTTTACGTTGTTCCATATCAGCCAGCACTACCTCCAACGCAGGGAGATTGGCATGAATGTCTGAGAAAAGTGCAATTTTCATAAGATTTGTTTTATTGAGTTGTCTGAACTGAATTACCTGCTTTACCATAATATTTCTTTCGGAGCCAGAAGGCAACATTAACCAAAGCGATCAATGCAGGAACTTCCACAAGTGGTCCAATAACTCCGGCAAAAGCCTGATCCGAATTAATGCCGAATACACCGATCGCTACAGCTATAGCCAGTTCAAAATTGTTGCCAGCAGCTGTAAAGGCTATCGATGCAGACCTTGAGTAATCAGCCCCCATATATTTACCAAAAAAGAAACTAACCATAAACATAATTACAAAGTAGATAACCAGTGGAATAGCTATACGCAACACATCCATAGGTATGTGCACAATGAGCTCGCCTTTGAGGCTGAACATAACCGTGATGGTAAACAATAATGCAATAAGAGTGATTGGTGACACAAAAGGAATAAATTTGTTCTGAAACCAGTCCTTGCCTTTCAGACGTATAAATGCATAACGGCTGATTATCCCTGCAGCAAACGGAATACCGAGATAGATAGCTACACTTTGCGCTATTTGGCTGATCGTAATATTTACCTCTAGTCCTTTCAAGCCAACAAGCGGTGGTAATACAGTTATAAAAACGTATGCGTACACACTGTATAATAATACCTGGAAGATGCTGTTCAAAGCAACCAGTCCGGCCGCATATTCTCTATTCCCTTCGGCAAGCTCATTCCAAACAATAACCATGGCTATACAACGGGCCAAACCAATAAGGATTAGGCCGATCATATATTCGGGATAGCCGTGCAAGAACAATACAGCAAGTGCAAACATCAGGATAGGACCAATAATCCAGTTTAGCAGTAAAGAAGCACCCAGCACCCTGGTATTACGAAATACTTCTCCCATTTTCTCGTAATGTACTTTTGCAAGCGGAGGGTACATCATCAGTATAAGCCCAATGGCTAATGGCACGTTGGTTGTGCCACTGGAGAATGAATTGATATAGCCGGCAGTACCCGGAATGAAATACCCTAATGCAACACCAAGTGCCATGGCAAGGAATATCCAAAGCGTTAAATAACGATCAAGGAAACTAAGGCTCTTTCTTTTATTTGCCGGGTTGCAATTATTTGCGCTCATATATAAATTAATACTTTTATGATTGATTGGATTAGCAACAGCCTGAACCGGGTACACAACAACTTTCCTGCTTTTCAGCATAAACAGTAACACTAAAAATACCGCCCTTGCTGTTTCTGTATGCTTCGATCTCATCCTGGTCCAAGTAATTGGCAAGAATATCATTCGGTATGATGATCTGTTTTTCTTTTTGCACTGTTACGTTTTTGAAGCCGTTTTCGTGAATCAGATTCAGGTATGTTTCACGTTGTATAGCACCCGATATGCAGCCCGCATACATTTCAGCAGCAGACTTTAGCTTATCAGGTAGATTGTCGACAAGCACGACATCAGATATACTGAAATGCCCGCCTGTCTTCAGTACACGGTATATCTCTTTAAACACATTGTCTTTATTCGGCACCAGATTCAATACACAATTACTTACAATTACATCTGCAATACCCGCGCCAACCGGCATTTTTTCAATATCCCCCGCCCTGAATTCTACATTATTAAAGCCCAGCTTTTCGGCGTTAGCACGTGCTTTTTCTATCATGGCCTCGGTAAAGTCAATACCAATCACCTTCCCTTTCTCCCCCGTAACAGAACGCGCTACAAAACAATCGTTCCCTGCACCGCTGCCTAAGTCAATGACTGTATCTCCGGGCTTGATCTGTGCAAACGCTGTCGGTAGTCCGCAGCCTAATCCTAAATCAGCATCGGGATTGTAGCCTTCCAGCTTTGTATAGTCATCACTCATAATGTTATACACTTCCGTGCTGCAACTGCCCGATCCGCAGCACGAGGCTGTATTTGTTTCCTTATCGTGTAAAGCGATTTCACTATACTTTTGCCTCACCATTTCTTTTAAAGCTTGTTCGTTATTCATTTTATTTAAGTTTTTAATCATTGTAATATTACGATATAGGCAGACAAAAAAATATCAACAGCAATTTTGGTTATCAGGCAGCTCCCTGAAAAAATTAGTGAAGAATGCTTTGTATTGCAACCATACTTTGGGATTGATGCAATAACACACGCTGGTACCCTCTATAGTACCTTGTATCAAACCTACTTGTTTCAGTTCCTTAAGATGTTGCGAGATAGTTGCCTGTGCCAGCCCCAGCTCTTCCACCAGGCTACCACATATACAGGTATTAGACTTAATTAACTCTTGCAATATGGCTATACGGGCAGGATGACCCAGCGCCTTAGCCATAGCTGCCAGTTCATTCTGTTTTTTGGTAAATAGATCTGTTTTGGTTATTCCCATCTTCTAATATATATCGCAATATTACGATAATAATATAATCTAAAAAATTATTTAGAACAAAAAATAGAGTTTATTCAACATTTAACAAATAGGTTCTGTAAGCTACAGTAAACGTTGATTGATAAATGAAACCAAATAGTCTAATCAAACCTTGATTTTTTGCTTTTTTTGCCTGACCCATTTCTCCAGCTCTACAGCGTGGAAAATAATAGCTGCCAGCCCTATGGATAGCAGTAATTCACCCGCAGATAATGGTTGGGTTTTAAATATTCGGTTAGCCCATGGCAGGTAAATGACTATGAGTTGAAGCAGGAAAGTGAATAAGATTGCACCCAGCAAAGTCGGATTTGCAAGCAAGCCTTTTCGATAGATAAACTCATGATCACTTCGAATCGCAAAAACATGTCCCAATTGTGCCAGTGAAAGGACAGTAAAAACCATTGTCTGCCAGTGCGAGTTGCCGGAAAATATTGCAAATGCCTGCGTTCCTAATGTTAGTGCTGCCATGAATAAGCCCACCCAGATAATATGGACACCAATACCTTCAGAAAACAGGCTTTCTGAAGGCTTTCTCGGGGGGCGGTTCATAATATCTCTTTCCGCTTTTTCTGAGGACAGGGCTAGCCCTGGCAGTCCGTCAGTAACCAAGTTGATCCAAAGTATATGAATGGGCAGAAGAGGTATTGGCAAACCTAGCAAGGGGGCCAGAAAAATAGTCAATATTTCAGCGCTATTACAGGTCATTATATATTTAACAAACCTGCGGATATTATCATAGATCCTGCGTCCTTCCCTGACAGCCTTTACAATAGTAGCAAAGTTGTCGTCCAGCAGAATCATATGGGCCGCCTCTTTGCTGACATCTGTGCCGGTAATGCCCATAGCGATACCAATATTGGCTGCCTTGAGCGATGGCGCATCATTTACCCCATCGCCAGTCATAGCCACGAAATGGTTTTTACGCTGTAGTGTCTTTACTATAATTAGTTTTTGTTCAGGAGAAACCCTGGCATATACCCTGATTCTTTCTATCTTCTCTTCTAGCTCTTTTGCTGACATAAGAGCTAGCTTATCACCCGATATTGACAGATCAGCTTCTTTAAGTAGGCCTATTTGTGAGGCAATGGCTATTGCTGTTTGCAGGTGATCGCCTGTTATCATTACAGGGATGATACCTGCTGACCTGCATTCCATTATCGCTTTTTTCACCTCTTCTCTCGGGGGGTCTTGCATGCCCGTCAATCCGGCGAAACGGAGCTGACTTTCGACCGCTTTGTAGTTAGAAGGATCAGGCTTTGATTCTAGTTTCCTATATCCGTAAGCAAGCACCCGTACACCTTGAGCTGCCATATCACTAGCTTTCTGAAGGATTTGGTCTATAGATTGTTTATCGGCTAACAGACTGGTTATTGATTCGACAGCTCCTTTTGAAATAGCAATAAAGCCATCTTCATAACTGTGTATAGTGGTCATACATTTTCGGTCAGAGTCGAACGGAAATTCCTCAACTCTTGGCAATAAAGCATTCACCTGATTTAAAACTTCCTTTGAGTATGTTGTGGTTATAAAATCTACTAGTGCTATTTCTGTTGGGTCACCGGCCCATATACCTTTTTTATCCTCCCGTACATCATGATTGACCGCCATAGCACATTCCAGCAGAGACAAATCAGGATGCAATTTCAGGGAGATATCAAACGGAATAACCGTAGTTACCTTCATCTTATTCTGGGTAAGTGTGCCTGTTTTATCTGAACAGATAAAGCTTACAGAGCCAAGGGTCTCGACGGCGGGAAGCCTGCGTATGAGTGCATTTTTCTCTACCAGTCTTTTTGCTCCCTTAGCCAATGAAATAGTAATGAGTGCGGGCAAAGCCTCAGGTATCGCAGCAACTGCTAGCGAAATGGCAACCAGTAACATATTGAGCGGATCTTCCCCCCGCCATAAGCCGACTGCAAATAAAACCAAGCAAATGCCAATAACAAGCCAGGACAGCTTTTTGCCAAAATCCGCCATGCGTTGCTGAAGTGGTGTGCTTAGTTCTTTTTGTTGCAACATTCCAGCAATACGGCCCAGCTCTGTATGCATACCTGTTGCAACAACAATAGCTGTTCCCCTACCGTAGGTTACCTGCGTGCCTTTAAATGCCATATTCAGTCTATCCGCTAAAGGAATAGCAGCGTCATGCAGACTTTCAACGGATTTATCCACAGCTGCCGACTCTCCTGTGAGGGAAGATTCTTCAATCCGAAGCGAATGAATTTCCACGAGCCGGAGATCGGCAGGAACCGAATTGCCAGCTTCTAGTAAAACAATATCTCCTGGCACCAGTTCAGGCGAAGGTATTTGCTGTGTAAGATTGCTGCGTATCACTGTAGCAATCGGAGTTGCCAATTGCCTTAAAGCAGTCACCGCTTTCTCCGCCCTAAATTCCTGTATGAACCCTACTATGGCATTAAGAATAACAATCACCAGTATGATAATTGCGTCTGTCATATCGCCAACAATTGCGGATATCACTGCGGCGACTAGCAGTATCAGTATCATGAAATCGCCGAACTGCCCCAGGAAAAGCAACCAGGGCGACCTACTCTTTTTTTCAGACAGTCGGTTTGGGCCGTATGTAACCATTTTATCTTCAACAGCAGCTGCGGACAACCCCTCCATTGAAGTTCCAAGCAGTTTCATTACCTCATCCGTGTCAAGCTGATGCCAGTTGTTCATATTAGTTGTTTAGTTTGTAACCAATAAGAGCAACAACACCCATTAGTATCTTGTAAAACAGGCACCACCATCCTAACATGTCAAATAGTTTTATCATGAATTTAATTATACTCAAATTCGTATGAATACTTCTACAGAATGATGCCCCACTTCATATACAAGTGTTATAGTATTGCCTGCACCTTCTTCGTCTCCAATTTTCCAATGTGAATTGCCAGTATCAACCTGAAATATACTAATGTTGTATACAGCTTTTTTATAGCGATACACCACTGTGACAAATGGCCACTCTATAGGAAAGCAAGGGCTGAATCTGAGTTGTGCTGCAGTACGTTCCATACCGAGCAGCGAGCTAATGATAAACTGATACATCCAGCCTGAAGAGCCCGTATACCAAGTCCACCCCCCCCTCCCTCTATGTGATTTATTGGCATAAATATCTGCGGCCATCACGTAAGGTTCGGCCTTATACTTCTGCACATGTTGTGCGTCAGTAGTATGACTTATTGGAAGTATCATGTTAAATAGTTCCCAGGTTTTATCACGCCGACCCATTTTTGCAAATGCCATCAGTGCCCAGATGGCAGCATGTGTATATTGTCCGCCATTTTCACGTATCCCAGGTACATATCCTCTGATATAGCCTGGGTTAAGAGTAGATTTATCAAAAGGCGGATCAAGCAGTTGAATAAGGCCAAGTTCTCTTTTCACCAGGTATTGATCCAGCGCAGCCATTGCCATCTCTTTGCGCTCATCATCGGCAGCTCCAGACAACACGGACCAGCTTTGAACAATGGCGTCAATCTTACATTCATCGTTTTCTTTCGTGCCCAATGGTGTACCGTCGTCAAAGTAGGCTCGCCTATACCAGTTACCATCCCAACCTGATAATTGCAGGTTTGACATTAAGGTATCTGCTTCCTTTACGCAGGTAGCAGCAAAATTTGTATCTCCATGACTATCCGCTATTCTGGTAAAACTAATCAGTATGTCATAGAGGAAAAACCCTAACCAAACACTTTCGCCCGCACCTTTGTTGCCAACGCGATCCATACCATCATTCCAGTCTCCTGAGCCAATCAGTGGTAGGCCATGTTTACCAAACCGAAGACTATACTTGATAGCGCGTACGCAATGTTCATATAAACTGGCCGACAACTTACCACTAACAGGCAACTCATAAATTGAATCCTCATCAGCATTCAACAGATTGCCCTCAAGAAAACTGACTGACTCCTTTAAGATTTCATTATCGCCTGTCACAGTAACATAACGGCAAACAGCAAATGGCAGCCATAGCAGATCATCAGAACAACGCGTGCGTACACCTCTACCCTCTGGTGGGTGCCACCAGTGCTGTACATCTCCCTCTGCAAATTGCCTTGAGGCACATAGCAATATTTGCGTTCGTGCTGTGATTGGACTGGTATGCAGTAATGCTAATACATCTTGTAATTGATCTCTAAAACCAAAAGCGCCCCCCGACTGATAGAAACCACTTCTGGCAAAGATGCGAGATGCCAGCGTCTGGTAAGTCAGCCAGCCATTAGCCAGTATGTTCAACGCTGTGTCTGGCGTGGTCACCTGTACAGCTCCCAGCATGTCTTCCCAGTATGCTTTTATTTCTTGTAAAGAAGTAGATACTGTATCCCTATCGGCAAACTTATGTATCAGCATTATTGCTTCGTCAATATTTTTACCGCTACCAAGTTGGAATATAATTTCTTTCTCTGATCCGTTCGACAAATCAAATTTCACCTGTAAAGCGGCACAAGGATCGAAGCCTGCACCATTCCTGCCGGAGAGTTTCTTTCTATATAATGCCTTTGGGTTATTGAGGTTGCTGTTCCTTCCTATAAATTCCGAACGATCGGTAGTAAAACTTAGTTGGTTAGATTCATTTACCTTAAAAAAGTTCACTCGCTCAGCAAAAGGTGTATTATATCTGTTCCGAATCAGCAACGCACCGGTTTTACTATCATACTCCGATATGATATGCATATTTGTCTTTGCACGCACATCACCTAATATCATTTCCAGAAACCCTGTGAGAGAAAATTTCCGTTCGCGACCAGACTCATTCTTCACTTTTATTACTATAAACTTAATTGGAGCCTCTTTGTCCACGTATGTGCACATTTCTGTAGCGATACCATTTTCTATATGTTCAAAACTAGTATAGCCAAATCCATGCGTGGTGATGTAGGGCGAATCTCCTGCTTTAGGGAAAGGTGAAGGAGACCAGAAAGTACCAGTTTCTTCATCACGCAAATAAAATGCCTCCCCCCCGGTATCGGTCACCGGATCATTACTCCAGGGGGTAATCCTGTATTCATGCGCATTAATAGCCCAGGTGTACGCTGATCCGTTTTCAGAAACGACAGTACCAAAATCGGCATTGGCAATAACGTTTACCCAAGGCGCGGGTGTGGTCTGGTGTTCATCCGTTATGATTTTATATTCTTTGCCGTCTTTTGTAAATCCGCCTATACTATTGAAAAATATCAGGTCGTTCGGCAAACCAATAGTTTTATACAAGTTTTCAGTAGTTATCGGTATTACATCCAGGCGTGGAGGTAATACGGATTCGGTATGATACCTGTTTACTTGTTCTGCCAGGCTTCCTTTATTATCATGAATCACTACACGTGCAACGCTCTCAAACAATAACCTATCCTCTGTAGATATTTGGTCTGCAGATTTTATAAAAATTCTCCCCGGCCTGTTATATATCGTGGTACCCACTATTTCAGTGGTTATTAAACCTTGTATTTGTTCCTGCAATAATTGACGATAGGAACCATGGTCTTCATTCCATATCATCAGGTCAACAGGCAATCCCTTTAAGCGCCAATAAGCATGGGCCTGCACCAGTTGCTGTGCTATTTCCAGGCTATCTGTATCATGTATGTGCAGTAATACTATCGGCAAGTCTCCGGAAACTGAATGACTCCAAAGACCTGATTGTCCCCTAAAGTTACGTTGAATGGAAGCTGGCTCAGCACGTAAATAAGGATTAGCATAAATAACGGCAGCAGCTAAACGATCGTATAATAATGCATCACCCTCCTTTGCATTAATTTGCCTCAGCAGTACCTGGCTATGTGTCCAGGAAAGTTCAAACGCCCGCCTTTTCAAGTGGGTGTCAGTGTACTTATGCATAAGGTTCTCACAGGCTTCTTTAGTTTCGCTGATACCATATATCATATCTACCGTAACTGTCTGCAAGGGTTTTATAGTGATTCGATAACGAATAGAAACAATAGGGTCCAGAACAGCTCCTTGTTTACCAGACAATACAGCGTTTTCCATCGCCTGCGGATGAATGAGATTTCTACCCCTGCCTATAAACTCCAGACGGTCCGTTTCATAAGATACCTCCTCTGCAACAGCACCATGAACATTCATAAGGTGAAACATCCATGGTGGCGTTTCCTCTGCTGACCGTGGCCGACGCGTACAATAGATAGCGTTATGCGCAGGCAATATCTCTGTCTCAACAAACAGGTTGCTGAATGAGGGATGTGATTCATCTGATGCCTGGCTTGCAATTACCACCTCTGCGTAGCTTGTGATCTCCAAAACCCTTTCAGACTGCGTATTATTCGTCAGCCGCATTCTCCTCATTTCGGTATCATCTTCCGGAGATACAACTATTTCTGTTTTAGTATCTATCCCATAGTCATGTCTTCGAAACTCAACATGCCCCTGCGAAAAAACAACTTCATATTGTTTAGATGCTTGCAGTGTTGGCTGGTAAGTATTAGACCAAAATTTACCGCTGTTCACATCTTTTATATAACAAAATATGCCCCGGTCATCTTTCGTTGCATCTTCTCGCCAACGAGTAACCGCTATATCTTTCCACCTACTGTACCCACCACCGGAATTAGTGACCATGATCTGGTAGCAGCCATTTCCGAGAAGCTGTATTTCCGGCGTTACTGTGTTGGCAGTATTTATGCTGCGCATTTGTACATCTGCTGCGGGAACATGTGTTTCTATAATATCGGCGGTATGCGCATAAAATATGGTAGCTCTTGGTATCCTTTCCTGTAGTAGCAGCAAGGTTGCCTGAAACCTGCGTTCTGACATGAACCGCTGCTGCATAGGTTTATTAAGTAACACGTATGCCAGAGATAGTAAACTCATTCCCTGGTGATGTACCATATATGATTTTACTATACTGTAGCTTTTGTCACGAGGTAAGCGACTGGCAGTAAAATCTATTGCTTCAAATAAACCATATTCGCCTTCATATCCTTCCTCTGACAGTAATTGCAGATTAGTGCATGCTTTGGATGGAGCCACCATTAACGCCATCATCGATGCGTAGGGAGCGATAACCAAATCTTCTTCCAAACCACGTTTCAGACCCAGGCCTGGTACGCCAAATGCACGGTACTGATAATTAAGGTTCGCATCAAACATATTATATGCTGATTCAGATATTCCCCATGGCACGCCTCGGTTCGCTGCGTATTCTATTTGCTTTTTTACGGTTGCCTTATTTGTCTGATATAAAAGTGTATTCTCATAAGCAGGCATCACCAACTGTGGCATAAGATACTCAAACATAGACCCACTCCAGGATAGTAATATTGCATCGCCACTTGAATTAGTAAGCAGACGTCCAAGTGCAAACCAGCTGTCCTGCGGTAATTTACCCTGAGCTATCCCTACAAAGACTCCCAACCTTGCCTCCGAAGCGAGCAAATCGTAACTACTCTTATCTTTTCTTTGCTCATCAACATTGTAGCCGATCTTTAGAAGGCTTGTAGATTTGTCTAAAAGAAAGTCATAGGATATATCACTTAACTGTTCACATATTTCAGCTAGCTCTTCCAGTAAAGTAACGCGTGCTGCTGCCTGGCTTCTACCATTTTCTAATGCAGTGCGCAGTAAAACCAACCATTCCTTTTCTGCTGTACTTATATCTTGTTGTTCATAATTCAGGATTTGTTGATGATAGATTTCTGGCAAGGACTTTTCTAATAACAAAGTAGGCACCTCATTCAACCTGGCAAGTTGGTTAAACTTCTCGGGGGCCGGCAGCAAACTAACCCATGGTGCAATTGTTGCCAGGTCTTCATTTATATCTGATATTTGTCTTGATAATCTTTTCGTCCAGTTAGTTACTTCTATATCTTCACTGGTATTATGCACATCCAATTGGTTCGCAAGTGCCAGCAAGTCTTCAAGATTTTTTTTGATTACAGTCAACTCAATATCACCAGATGCTACATTCAATAATGCCAGCATTTTTTCCGATATTATTTTACCACGGCCATTTGAAAGCCCTCTTATTATTTCTACCGTTATTCTGATCCCTTCATAAACACTTTTATTAATAAGGGGCTGTTTATCAATATCTAAAAGTCCCTGCCTCAATGTGAGTAGATGGCCCGTAAGATTGCCGCTATCTACCGCTGACACATACTTTGGATGAAGTGGTTGTAAAGACATCGTATCATACCAATTATAAAAATGCCCTTTATATCGTTCCAGCTTAAGCATGGACTGCAACGTATCATTACACTTTTGTATAAGTACTCCGCCCGTGATATAACCAAAATCATACGCACTCAGATTAGCAAGCAAAGCCAATCCCATATTGGTAGGCGATGTTCTATGCGCTATAACTTTAACCGGGTGCTCTTGATAATTATCTGGCGGTAACCAGTTTTCGTCTTCGGTTACAAATTGCTCAAAGAAAGCCCATATTTTACGTGCAGATTTATTAAGAAATAGTATTTGCTCATCCGGCAGTATGAGATCTTCCTCTTTTTCAGCGGCGCTTAACAACCACACAATAATTGGCGCCAAAAACCATAAACTAAGTATCGGAGCAGCTACTAATAATGTGGTAGTATTCGTATACAAAAACCACGCACTTGCAATAAACGATAAAAAAGGAGTAATCCATAGCGATGCATAAACGGAGAGCAGGTTATTGCCCGCAGTTGCGGATGAGGCAGAGGGCGCCCATTCCAGCAGTTTTCTTAGCGTAAATATCATACGCCAGTTTGTACGAACAATAGCATCAGTATATTTCACTGCTTCGTATGGTAATACAGCTATTCCAAATACAAACCGTATCAAAGTGTCCCTTACCGCCTTACCTACTTCTGACAGGTGTGCATAGTAACTGAGATCAATTGGTTTGTTTATCAATTGCCAACCAACAGCAATTATAGAGGTCACTAATATAATTGTAGTAAACGACAGCGTCCAGAACCAGGGAAAAGGTAACAGGGTCCAACCTACCAATAAAAATAAAACCAATGATAGCGGGACCAGGCTTCTACGCAGGTTATCAAATATCTTCCAGCGGGATAGTGTGGAAAGCGGGTTCTTTATTAACTTAAGTTTACTATCTGTAACAAAAAGCAGCATCCATGCACCAATCTGCCAATCTCCCCTTATCCATCTGTGGTGTCGTTTGATATCTGTTGCATATTGTGCCGGATTATCTTCATATAAATGCACGTCGCTCACCAAACCTGAACGTGCATAGCAACCTTCCAGCAAATCATGGCTAAGTATTCTGTTCTCCTGAAAAACATCCTTTAATGCGCTTTCAAAAACATCTACATCATAAATTCCCTTCCCAATGAATGAGCCTTCGCCAAAGAGATCCTGATACACATCTGAAGAAACCTTTGTATAGGGATCAATTCCCGACACATCTCCTTGCATACGTAAATAAAGCGAGGTACCTGATGTAGGCATAGCGGCCATAACACGTGGTTGTAATATACCATAGCCATTGGTCACACGTTTTTTTTGCTTGTTATAAACTGCGTGATTCAGAGGATGTGCCATTGTTGCAACAAGTTTCCATATTGCCTCTCTGGGTATGCGGGTATCCGAGTCTAATGTAATAACATATTTTATGTTGGTCAGTACAGCATATTTACCTGTAATCAATGAAAAATCATTGTTATTATGTCCTCTCAGTACCGCGTTGAGCGCTGCTAATTTACCTCGCTTCCGTTCATAGCCCATCCATTTTTTTTCCTTGTTATTCCATTTCCTCGGGCGGTGAAAGAGAAAGAATATATCGTACCCGGAATGTGCATATTTCTGATTTAAATCTTTTATTCCTTTGCTGGCAAGTTGTAGCAGCTCATCATCTTCCTGTAAGATTTCAGTATCCGCATCCACAAAATCGGTAAGAAGACAAAAGTGAACATTGTTCTCCTTGTTTGCCAGAAATCGTATCTCCAAACCCACTACCAGTTCTTCTATATATGCCTTACTTAATAACATAGTAGGAATGGCGACCAGTGTTCGGTATTCCGGAGGAATGCCCTTGGAAAAATCCATTCGTGGCAGCAGCACGGGCTTTACCCAAAGAACGGAGAGCCAGTTAGTAAGTGATATTGCCAAATGCGCAGCACCGGAAATGAATATCAGCGTTATAATAATGGAAAGAGCCCACCCAAAGCTGTTGTATGTATTTGCAACGTAACACAGGCTCCACGCTATTATACAAGTCAGTAGGGTGATAGATAACAGGTAGAAGAATACTGGCCTATGTTTTATTATGCCGGTCAGTTTTTGTTTTACTGTATAACTTACCGCTACCGCAACTTCTGTTTGTTGTAGTCCTTTATCTATCAGGTAATAGCCAATATTGCTTTGTCTTTCAGAATAATCATTGCTAGCCTTGTGTTTTCCCGCAAGCTCTAAAACCTTTTCAGCAACTGTTGTTTCCGACAGATGCGAGCGTTTTGATAAAGACTCTATTACATGCCTGTATCTGTCGCGGGTGGCAAAATCCATACGTGTATAAGTGCCTGTAGGATCGCGTCGCAAAGTCTGGTCTACCATACTCAGGGTCTCTACGAACTCACGCCAGTCTGTAGCACCTATAAAACGTAATGTACTAATGCTATTACTGACGGACACCTGGTCTGTAGCCTGCTTCTGATTTTCTTCTCTTACAAGGTCGTTGCTGTTAGTTCCCAACCCCGCAAGTTGCTGTTCCACCCATGTAAGCGGCAAAGCAAAAGCCGATCCCTTCCCTTGTAATTTTCTTGTGAAAGCGGCGACAAATGCACTGTTTAATACCGGTTTTGATCTTGCCATATCGGCTATGGTCAATATCAGATTCCCAGGATCTTCTTCAATGGTTGCCGTCATCCTGTCAGCCCAGTAGTCAGCAAGGCTATGATCTATAATGCCTAACGCTATCTTTCCTGATACCCTGCGTAAGTTTTCAAGAACAGCAAGACGAAGCATAATAGGTATTGCCCAAAGTTCTCCAAGTGTAAGTATGGCAACACTCTGATAAGAGCTCACAAAACTGCTGAGGTTTTTTATATCTACGCGTCCGTCACTGTGAGAAATGATCTCCAAAACAATATCATAAACACGTGGCAGACCCGCCGAAGGCCCTTCTTCCAGGAAAGGCAAGCTATCGTTATATCCTTTAGGTAAATGCTTCCGTGCTATTACTACCTGCTCTTCTATCAGGTAGAAATTATCTAACAACCATTCAGCAGCCGGAGTAATAATTTTACCCTCCCTAATATCTTCTACTAGTAAATTGCGGATTTCCAACAAAGCTGTTTCATTCTCTTGCAGCCTTTTTAATAATTGATTGGGGTAATTACCTTTCGCCAATTTATGCGATTGGGCAACAATTTTACCATAACGTATCATTTGCTCCGAGCTAAAAAGCTCTGAGCGAAAAGGCTCCTCATTGTAGCGAATGGTTACACCGCCCAGAAAATAATCCCGCAAACGCAATAGGACATCAAAAACGCTTTCGGTTGTTACTTTCATAAAATTATTGAATGCTAAAGTGAGTCATTACACATCAGCAAGCATTACCAGTCCTGCATTAACAATAAGAGTTATGTTATTAACTGAATAGGCAGTTCCTGGCAAACCTTACGGGCGATGCTAATACTTTGAAAGGCATGTGTGATAGTCATGTAGTTTCCTGTTTTAATGGTCTCACACTATATGTAAGCTCATTATCCGATGCACCTCTATTTACCCTCTGACGTATCCAAAGATAGCCTATTACTCTGGTATTAAGCTTTATCCGTTTCAGGTAGTTCAGGTGGCCGTTGTTGTTTTCCAGGTGTAGCATCCGGCCGCACCAGCGGTTTTTCCGGCGTTGGCTTTAGGTCCGGTGTATGAGGTACCAACGTTTCTCCTGGTTTGGGAACAGGCGGGCATTCAGCAGGGCGTTCGGGTAGCCGCTTTTTACTTTCCTTACTCATGATACAAAAAAAGCACCTTACGGCTCCAAAACCCATGAGCCATATCAGCCATTGTTGTGATACTGGTCATTGGCTATCACTGACAACACCCGTTATTTTGCCGTTAAAACAAGCCACATGAAAATTCTTTTTGCTCTCCATGAGAATACGACGACCCAGACTAACCTTGATTTTGCATGTTATATTGCAAGGATCACCAGTGGTCGGCTGACAGGAGTGATTATGGAGACACTGGATCACGAGGTAATTTATGTGTCGGAGGATCCCGGCAACCGGGGCTTTCATCATAAAATGGAGTCTACAGATTTACCGGACAATGACCCAATCCGTATGCGTGCTGATGCACTAGCCAAGCGCTTCCATGAGGGGTGTAACAGTCGCGAAACAATTCCTGTTATTCATCGTAACTATGGCGTACCACTGCAGGAGCTAGTACTTGAAACGAGATTTGCAGACCTTCTTTTACTGGATGCCCGAACGGCTTATCCAGCCTCGGAGATTGGAGTGCCCAGTGCATTTGTAAAGCAGGTACTTAGTGCTGCTGAATGCCCTGTACTTGTTCTGCCGGAGGGGCGCCATGAAGTACGTGAGTTGATTTTCACTTATGACGGGCAGGCCTCATCCGTCCATGCCATTAAGCAATTCACTTACCTCTTCCCCCAATGGCACAACCTGCCGGTGCATGTAATGCAGGCAGTTGAGCCACATCATGATATAGCACATAAACACAGACTTCAGGAATGGATGAAGGATTATTATGAAGATGTCCGTTTCGAGTTTCACGAACAGCCTGCCTCTGATGCCTTAATGGAAAATGCGCTGGGGCGCATTAATGCTATTGTTGTAATGGGTGCTTATGGAAGAAAAGGTCTGTCAGCACTATTTAAAAAAAGTGAAGGAGACCTACTACTCAAACTACTCAGTCAGCCATTATTTATTGCGCACCGCTAAAAATTTCAGCATAAAACATTATTTGCTATGAAAAAAATACAACTGCTTGCCGTGATGCTGCTCCTCCTGCAATTACCGGTATGCGCCATGAACTTAAGGTATGGAGATACAATCACCATAAGCGAGCCCATTAATGAAGACCTATACATTTCCGGGGGCACGGTTCACGTCAATGCTAACATCTATGGAGATCTGGTGATTGCCGGTGGTACAGTGGTAATTCGCGAGAAAGTCTATGGAGATGTTTTGGTAATTGCCGGTAACTGTACTATAAGCGATTACATAAGTGAAGATGTACGTTGCATAGGTGGCACTCTATTAATCAATGGAGATATAGGCGAAGACCTCGTTACTGGTGGTGGTGATATCCGCATTGCTCCGGGAGGGTTGGTGAAGGGAGATGTGCTGATGGGCGGCGGCAGCCTGGCTATTGAAGGAGATGTACAAGGAAGTGTGCGGGCCTATGGAGGCACCTTAAACTTTGGAGGCACAGTAGAGAAGAACCTGTTATTTCATGGAGATGCAGCCAATATGGATGGGGCTGTTAATGGCAGCTCAGAGATCGCTGCTCGCAAGCTCTACCTCGGAGGTCATTCTGTTTTTGGTAAGGACGTGCGCTACTGGACAGAAGGCAATCCGCGTTTCACAGCAAAGGTATTATCAGGACATGCCGTATTTGACCCTACTTTGTCGATACCTTCAGGCAAGTGGCAGTACGCAGGTTTCGCCACATTACTGGCCATGCTGGGCTATATGATTGTGGTATTAATATTTATTACTATCGCTATATGGCTCTTCCATCGCACTTTTTACAGTGCGGCAGGCTATGCAGATAATCAACCCGGCAAAGCCTTGGGATCAGGCTTTTTGTTTCTGGTGCTAACACCTTTGATTATTGTGGGTCTGATGATTAGCCTGGTAGGTATCCCGCTGGCGCTCATGCTGTTGATCGGCTATATCAGTCTGTTACTGCTTGCCCACGTGATCGCTGCTGTCTTGGCCACTTACTGGCTGGCGTTACGTTATCGTAAGCAGTGGTCAAAAGTGCAATATATATTTATTGCATTGGGGTTGTTCATCCCCATTAAACTGATTTCACTCATGCCTGTAGCCGGTTGGTTGTTTGCACTAGTGGCAGCAATGCTTTCTTTTGGTGCGATCTGGCGCGTTGTGAAAAACTATCGCCACCGTCAGACGACTTAGCGGAGTACATGTTCAAGCTTCTGATGGTTAAGTATGGTAATCTTTCCATTGGAAAGACCTATAATCTCTTCCTGGCGAAACTCGCTGAGTGTGCGAATCAGGGACTCTGTTGCTGTACCTGCTATACTGGCCAATTCATCGCGACTCATTGCTATGCTGAATGGCTCTGAAGATACTTTATGATATTTAGTATGTAGGTGCAGCAATGCTGCTGCTACTTTCTGGCGCAGTGTATTATAGGCCATCCCTATGATCTCTGTTTCCTTTACCTGCAGGCTGAAAGCCATGAGGTCTGCAAATATTTTAATTGCTGCTGGGTGTTGATGTATCATTGTGTCGAAAGCTTTGCGTGGTACCAGCAGTAGTTCAGCATCATCCATGGCTTCTGCGGTTTCATGGTGAGCAATGCCCTGCAACAGTTCAGTATAGCCCAGGTAATCCCCTTCTCCATAAAGATTAACGGTGAGTTCCTTTCCATCCTCATGCTGTTTATAAGCTTTTACCATCCCTTTATTCAGGTAATATAGAAACCTTGCTGTACTACCTTCTTTGTAGATCAGTTGCTTTTTCTTGTATTCTATGCACTCGGCATCCCTAAGTAGCTGACTGAGATAATCGGTATCTGTAGATACTGCACTGGCTGCCGGATAAAGCTGTTGCTGGCGCTGAAGGCGTACCTCTATAGCTGAAAGCAATTCACTGCCGGAAAATGGCTTGGTGATAAAATCATCCGCGCCAAGGCCCATAGCCTGCCGAAAATCTGCATGTTCGGTTTTTGCGGTCAGGAAAATGAGCGGAATATGACTGGTATCGGGTTGTTTACGGAGGATATGGATGACTCCGAACCCATCGATTACCGGCATCATGATATCGCAGATGATCAGGTCAGGTTTTTGATTGGCTATACTAGCCAGCCCTTCCTTGCCATTGGTAGCTGTTTGTACCTGATAGCCGGAGAGGGAAAGCATTTCAGCAATATTTGAGCGGATCTCCTCATTATCCTCGATAATCAGAATGGTAGCCATAACGCAAAATTTATTTGCGAATATAACCGCACCTACACTATAGGCAATGATTTGAAGACATGCTAAAACTGACAGTAATCACTAACCGGAACAGACGAGTCTGTCCGGGAAGAGATATACACTTTTATCTAACACCCATCTGCCCTTTACAGCTTATTTTCAAGGGAGGATAGCAACGTACTTTATCCTACATCCTGCAAAGGTCCTGCAATCTGGAACCTTCCCGATGCTTGAAGGGCTTTGTAGCCTCCATGAATATCAATCAGTTTTTTAAATCCCCTGGCGCGCAATATTGAGATAAAGATCATAGAGCGGTAGCCTGCGGCGCAGTACACATAGTAGTATTTGTCTTTGTCGATTATCTCCAGTTTTTCATTGATATCATCCAACGGCAGATTGAGGGCTCCTTCAATATGAGCAACCTGATACTCTATTTTTTTACGTACGTCGAGCAGGTGTACCGGGCTGTGCTTCATTAGCTCATACAATTCCTGCGCATTAACTATAGAGATGGAATCTACAGCCTTGCCACTTTTAATCCAAGTATCCATGCCGCCATGCAGGTATCCCAGGCAATGGTCGTACCCAACTCGGGAAAGGCGCGTGACCGCTTCCGACTCCCGGCCAGGTTCGGCAATTAATAGTATCTGTTGGCGGATATCAGGTATAAGTGCTCCTACCCAGGGTGCGAAGCTACCGTCTAGTCCGATATTGATAGCCCCTGCAATATGAGCCTGCGCAAAAGCTTCCGCATTACGGGTGTCCAGAATCAGTATTAACTCTTCTGAGGCCGCAGCTTCAAAAGCATTGGGTGTAAGAGATTGCATACCACGTCGGATCACTTCGTCGAAGCTCTCGTAGCCTTTGCGGTTCATCATTGCATTTTCTGGAAAATAGGTAGGTGGTGCGCCAAGCCCAGTTAGCACCTGGGTAATAAATTCACTTCGGCTGATATCTGCCAGTGCATAGTTGTTCTTTTTCTGATGTCCCAGGGTGTCAGAAGTTGCGTCACTCATCTGCTTGCCACATGCACTGCCTGCACCATGTGCCGGATAGATGATGATGTCATCCGACAGTGGTAATATTTTCTTATGTAGAGAGTCATAAAGGATGCCGGCTAGCTCTTCCTTTGTTTTGCCGGCAGCTTTTTGCGCCAGGTCGGGCCTCCCAACGTCACCTATAAACAACGTATCTCCGGTGAACAAGGCGATATCTTTACCGAATGCGTCTCGCAGCATGTAGCAACAGCTTTCCATGGTGTGCCCTGGGGTATGTAATACTACAATGGTGGCCTTTCCCAACGGAAACTCCTGACCGTCTGCAGCCACAATTGCTTTAAACTCAGGTTGTGCTGTTGGCCCATAGATGATTGCTGCACCTGTTTTAGCTGACAGGTCAAGATGTCCGGATACAAAATCGGCATGAAAATGCGTTTCCAGCACATATTTAATATGCGTGCCCGAGTGCTCAGCTCGGTCTATATAAGGTTGAACCTCCCTTAACGGGTCGATGATGGCTACCTCACCTTCGCTTTCAATATAATAAGCGCCTTGCGAGAGGCAACCGGTATAAATCTGTTCTATTTTCATAATAATTTTATATTTAGCTTCAGCAATGCGTAAAATTATCTCAGCACCGTTTTGCAATCTATGACCCATATCAGTAAGGGAGCTGATTTTCAGCAGAGTGTGTAACAGTGACAGCAAGCATAGCGGGCAATGACCATAATCATATAATACAGGTTCTAAACAAGTAGTTTTGATTTATAAAAAAATAATTATGAAAAAGAACATGGGTAGCTTCGACCGGGTAACACGCATTGTGGTTGCCGTTATTATTGGGTTCCTTTATTTTGGAGGTATCCTTACCGGCACACTTGGTATCATATTGCTGGTGCTAGCTGGTATTTTTCTGCTAACGAGCCTCGTGAGCTTCTGCCCTTTATATACCCTATTTGGCATTAATACCTGCCCGCGTACCAAAAGTTAGTGTCGGACAGTATGAGCCATCAGAATCCCTTTCCATTCTCTGGCCTGAGTCTGGCAGAATCAGTTGGCGCCCGCAATAGATATGGAACCAACCGGCTGGAACGCAGCAAGGCATTGGGGTTTTGGCGATCTGCCAGGGAGATTTTTATGGAACCAATGTTCCTGTTATTGGTTGCAAGTGCTGTGGTATATTTTTTCGCAGGTGCTGCTGCCGAAGCATGGTTTATGTTAGGCGCTGTTGTGCTGGTGGCGGCCATTTCTCTATACCAGGACTTACGCAGCCGCCATGCGCTGGAAGCGCTTCAAGCCTTTACACAGCCTTATGCGGCTGTTATTCGCGATGACCGCCTGGTACGACTTCCCGCTGAAGAGGTAGTCGTGGGTGATTATGTTGTAGCATCAGAAGGAGAGCTCATTATTGCCGATGGTTTCTTACGGCAGGTTAATGATTTTTCAGTGAATGAATCAATCCTAACCGGGGAGGCTTATAGTGTATTTAAGGATGCTGCCGGACAGGGAGAGCAAGTCTTTAGCGGCACACTAGTGGCTTCCGGGCAATGTGTATTCGAGGTAAGCGCAGTTGGAATACATACAAGGTTAGGACAAATTGGGCAATCCATCGATACCACCGAAAGTGTAAAGACCCCATTACAAATTCAGATACGTTCTTTCGTCAGGAGCATGGCCCTGGCAGGTACTTTTATCTTTCTTTTGATCTGGCTCATCAATTGGCTGCGATCCGAAGACCTCGCGGAAAGCCTGCTAAGGGGGCTGACTATTGCTATGTCTATATTACCCGAGGAGATTCCGGTCGCTTTTGCCAGCTTTATGGCGCTAGGAGCCTACCGGTTAATGCAATTGGGTATTATCGTTAAGCAGACAGCCACAGTGGAAGCGCTTGGGTCTGCAACAGTGTTATGTACCGATAAGACCGGCACGATTACCGAAAACCGCATGGATGTATATCAATGCTATGTTTTCAGCAGCGAGCATATATATGATAGAGATAGCTTCAATGATCCTGCAGTTGCATCCTTGCTACGTTCGGCAATGTGGGCCAGTGAAACAGTACCCTTCGACTCAATGGAACGCGCCCTTCACCAATTGTATGGTGAAATTCATCCCATTGATGAGCGGCCTTTATACCACATGGCTCATGAGTATCCTTTATCAGGTATACCACCGATGATGACACACGTCTTCGAAAATAATGAAGGACAACGAATTATTGCTTGCAAGGGTGCACCCGAGGCATTGCTGGCACATTCGGCACTCAGCCCAGAGGAAGTAGAGCGCGTCAAAACTGTTAACAGCAGTTTTGCTCAACAGGGCCTGCGCGTGCTGGCTGTCGGCACTGCAATTCCTGAAACTACGCTACCAGAAAACCAGGAGGCATTTTCATTCCGGTTCGAAGGACTTATTGCCTTCTACGATCCACCAAAGAAAAACATTAATCAGGTATTCAGCAGTTTGAAACGAGCAGGCATCAGGGTGAAACTGGTAACAGGCGATAATCCGGAGACTGCCATGGCAATAAGCCGGCAAGCAGGCCTGTCTGGTTACCAATTAGCAATAAGTGGCCCGGAATTGTCCGAACTGCAAGGCGAAGCCTTTGACAAGGCTGTGCAATCACATACTATATTCTCGCGTATTTACCCTGAGCTAAAGTTACGCATAGTTACCAGCCTGGAGCAACAGGGTGAGATTGTTGGCATGACCGGGGATGGCGTTAATGACGGACCTGCCTTGAAAGCGGCACACATTGGTATTGCTATGGGCGCCAGGGGTTCTGAGATCGCAAAGTCGGCAGCCTCATTGATTCTTACTGATGATGACCTTGGCAGAATGATAGATGCCGTAGCAATGGGGCGGCGCATTTATACCAATCTGAAAAAAGCCATACAGTATATTATTTCCATTCATATTCCAATCATCCTAACCGTTGCTATTCCTTCGGTGTTGGGATGGGTATATCCAGCCATCTTCACCCCGGTACATGTTATCTTTCTCGAGCTGATCATGGGCCCTACCTGTTCCATCATTTACGAACGCGAACCCAGCGAACCTAATAGTATGGAGCAACCGCCCAGACCTGCAAGCAAAACTTTTTTCAGCCTGCGGGAGCTTGCCATTAGTATCTGCCAGGGATTGGGAATTACTGCTGCTACGCTGCTTATATACTTGTATGGCGTCAAACATCAGTACAGTGAAGATCTGATACGTTCAATGGTCTTCAGCACCCTGATTTTTGCTAATATATTTCTGACGCTGGTAAACCGTTCATTTTACTATTCTGTAATCACCACTTTACATTATAAAAACAGTTTGCTGCTGGCCATGCTTGGCCTTACCACGATAATGCTGTTAGCCCTCCTGTATGTACCTGTCCTCTCGCATTTCTTCCGGTTGGTGCCGCTGGGCATAGGCCCGCTTGCTCTTTGCCTGTTTGCAGCTATAATTGCCGTCGGAATTTTCGAGGGTTATAAATTCCTCAAACGCAGAAAGCACAGACTAATCATTGCTGACAGCAATCAGGCCAAAAGTTGATAGCAGTCATAGATGCTGATACACAGTATGGATAGCTTTGTTTTTTCATCATAGAAAACAATCGCAGTATGGATCCGTATATACTTTTGTTCAAGGAAATCTCACTAAAAGATATTGCTTCAGTTGGCGGCAAAAATGCCTCACTTGGCGAACTGCATCAGACTTTGTCTGATGCTGGCATTTTAGTCCCGGAAGGCTTTGCACTTACGGCTGCTGCTTATCGCGCCTTCCTGCAATATAATGGGCTGGAAACAAAACTGCGTGCACAACTACAAATGCTGGATACGATAGGCATGAATAATCTTCCTGCCATAGGTTCAGCCTGCAGAGCTTTAATTAAGGAAAGTATATTGCCGCCTACGATAGAAGACGCTCTGCTACCTGCACTGAAGGTGCTTCTAGATAGCGACTCTACAGCGCCGGTAGCCGTTCGCAGCAGTGCTACTGCTGAGGATCTGCCGGACGCAAGCTTTGCCGGGCAGCATGATTCCTTTCTGAATATCAGAGGCATTAAAGCAATTGTGGAAGCGGTGCACCATTGCTATGTGTCCCTGTTCAACGACCGGGCAATCAAGTACAGGGTGGATAATGGATTTGATCATCTGTCAGTACAGTTGTCGGTGGGTATCCAGCGTATGGTCCGATCCGATAAAGGCGCTGCAGGTGTAGCCTTTACCATAGACCCTGAAAATGGACACCAGCAACTCATTTACCTGACTGGAGCCTGGGGCCTGGGTGAAGCAGTAGTACAAGGAGTTGTTAATCCCGACGAATATTATTTTTTCAAGCCTGCATTGAAGGAAGGACGCAGGCCTATGATATACCACCGTGCAGGTGCCAAAGAGCACATGATGATCTTTGGAGAGGGCGCAGGAGGTGCTGCATCTGTCACGTTGGTGCCTACACCGGATAACTTGCGTGGACAACTCACCTTAAATACAGAGGAAGCCCTGCAACTGGCGCGTTGGTGCGCACTTATCGAAACGCATTATGGACGTGCTATGGATATAGAATGGGCCAAAGACGGAATAAACGGGAAGCTTTACATTCTACAAGCGCGACCTGAGACCGCTATGCGTAAAACGGTGACTACTACCCTTCGCACTTACGTGGTACATACTGATTCACCTCCTATTTGCAGCGGTAAAGCGGTAGGCAAATCCGTGGTTAGCGGGCGCGTATGCATCGTGAACTCTCTGGCCGATTCAGGAAAAGTGCAAGTTGGTGATATTATTGTGGCAGACAGTACCAACCCTGACTGGAATGCATTATTACGTAAGGCTGTTAGTATTGTTACTAATAAGGGCGGCCGTACCAGTCATGCTTCTATTGTTGCACGCGAGCTGGGTATTCCTGCCGTAGTAGGCACTCTGGATGCTACCAGCAAGCTGAAAGATGGCGATGTGATTACTGTTTCCTGCGCCGCCGGTGACAGCGGTTATGTATATGCCGGAAAGATTGACTGGGAAGAACAAGAAACAAACCTGGAGGACAAAACCCTTACCCGCACCAAACCCATGTTTATACTGGCAGACCCAGATAAGGCACTGGCCTTGTCCCGTTACCCAAATGAAGGTGTAGGCTTGCTGCGCATGGAGTTTATCATCAGCAATCAGATACAAGTGCACCCCATGGCATTGGTGCAGTATGACCTGCTCCCCGAATCCGCGGATAAAAAACTGATCGCCGGGCTATGCTTCGGATATAGTGATAAGAAACGCTATTTTGTCGATAAGCTTTCTGAATCCATCGCGCTGGTTGCAGCAGCATTCTATCCCAAGGACGTTATCATTCGTATGAGTGATTTCAAGACCAATGAATATGCACAGTTAATTGGCGGTAAATATTTTGAACCGGAGGAGGAGAACCCGATGTTAGGCTTCCGCGGTGCAAGCCGTTATTATAATCCGCGATATAAAGATGCATTTGGCCTGGAATGTGCCGCTGTTAAAGTGGTGCGCGAGGATATGAAACTAACGAATGTAAAAGTGATGATTCCTTTTTGTAGAACAGTTGCAGAGGGGAAAAAAGTACTGGAAGTCATGCAATCCTTCGGTTTGGAAAAGGGGAAAGACGGACTGGAAGTATATGTGATGGCAGAGATACCCAGCAATGTAATCCTGGCAGATCAATTTGCAGACATCTTTGATGGATTTTCTATCGGCTCCAATGATCTGACTCAACTAACGCTGGGGCTCGACCGGGATTCTGCAATAGTGAGCGACTTATTTGATGAGAACGATGAGGCGGTCAAGCAACTGCTGGCACAAGTAATACGTGTCGCCAAGTCGAAAGGCAGGCGAATAGGCCTCTGCGGCCAGGCGCCAAGTGATTTCCCTGACTTCTCGAAGTTTTTAGTCGAACAGGGTATTGATTCTATATCATTTAATGCCGATGCACTTGTACGTGGCATAGAAAATATCCGACAGGCTGAACTGCACGGAAATTGATGCCTATCTATTAATTTCAGCCGATGGAACAGAGTATATTCATGGAGCAGGAGCATTGCCCTGAAGAAAAGGATCTTCAAAAGGCACTAGGCAAAAACTATGTCTGTTGGAAAGACATCAGTGATTATGTGCTCGAACAATGTTCTGAGGCTAAAGTCAGCTGGCATTATTCTAAGGCTGGCTGGAATTGTCGTATCAGTGATCATAAACGTGTACTTATTTACCTGATGCCCTGTGCCGGATATTTCAACGCATCTTTCGTATTGGGTAAAAAAGCGGTCGAAGCAATACTATCCGCACCTATCTCCGATGTATACAAAGATATTATTCGCTCCGCTAAAGTATATGCAGAGGGCGCAGGATTCCGGCTGCCGGTCAAAACAAGGAAAGCAGTGCCTGATCTAAAGACATTAATCAATACTAAATGCAGTTAGGCGTTTTGTTGCTTATGGTTGGGATTGTAAAAAGCAGCTGAATCCCTTGCAATTTCATTTTGTTCGCTCAGAGTGAGGATGTCAGTGCCTGCGGTCTGTATCCACCTATCCATATGGAAACGATATATCTGCACATTTAAGTTGAACCTTCTTTCAAATTCTTTTTCGATGGCTCCCGTTTCACTTTGCATATCGAAGGTAATGATGCCATGTATATGCTTTTTGCGAATCTCACCTAAGAGCTGATTCGGCTTACAGGGTGCCTGCCGCGATGGCTGCCCCCTCTCATGTGCTAGATTAAAGAACTCTAGTTTCAAGTATGGAAACCTGGCAGAGAATTCTTCCTGAATACCTTGTACGGTTCTGCTATCATTTATTTCAATGGTCATAAGTGTTATTTTAATTGGCTTAAATGATCTAAACGCGAGTTTATATGCAAATTAAATACAACATAGCAGCACAGTTATGACGCCCGTTAGTGCAGCGCCTGTTTCTGGTCAATCTTTTGCAATGCCGAAATATGATTGTTCTGTACTAATTAGTATTACTCTTACAACTGACCCTCATCACAACCTGACTCAAAAAGTTCAGTTATATTAGCAATTACTAGCAGCAAGTGTATGGTACCTGTTTACCTGCCACAACTGAAGAAGTTTATACGAGAACATGTCATCAGTTACAACAAATACAACACATGGTGCAACACCACAGCAACATAAATTGAACGACTATTATCACGGCAATAAGTTACAGGTAATTCACAGTGGTGCGGAATATTTTGACCGCCTGGAACTTTTAATCAGGAACGCAGTTGAGGAGATACACATGCAGTTTTATATTTTCAATGACGACTCTGCAGGTCAGCGTATCGCCCATGCCCTGATCCATGCTGCAGGTAGAGGGGTATCGATTTTCTTGTTAATTGATGGATATCAATCACGGTCGCTGTCGCGACACTTCATTAATACTTTATCAATACCGAATATTCACCTGGAGTATTTTGAGCCATTGTTAAAGAGCAGCCATTTTTATATAGGTAGAAGGTTACATCATAAAATTGCCGTCTTTGACCAGCGTACAGCACTTGTTGGAGGTATCAATATCGCAGACCGCTATATGGGTAGCGGTGGCGAACCGGCATGGCTTGACCTGGCGCTGCAGATAGAAGGTGCGGGGGTAATAGGTGTACTTACAGTTTGTATAACGTACTGGAATGATGTTACAGGTCAATCCTTGCAACAAAAACATGAGCAACGCTTTACAGAAATGGATGCACCAGGTAACTGTTCGCTGCGTGTTCGGAGAAATGACTGGGTAAAAAATAAAAACCAGATATGGAAAAGTTATTTCGAACTTTTCCATCAAGCCAACGAAAGTATTGTAATTATGTGCAGCTATTTTTTACCGGGCTGGATATTTCTTCGACAAATCAAAAAAGCTATAGGCCGCGGCGTACAGGTTCAGGTCATCCTGGCTGGTATCTCCGATGTAATGCTGGCAAAACATGCAGAGCGGTATCTGTACCGGTGGATGCTGCGTAATGGTGTGGAAGTTTACGAGTATAGCGGTAGCGTACTGCATGCCAAGATTAGCATCCGCGATGATAAATGGCTGACTATCGGTTCTTATAATGTAAATAATATAAGCGCTCTCGCCAGTATTGAGCTCAATGTTGATATACGCAATAAACCTTTTGTCTCGCAGGTGCGATCGGAACTTCAACTGATAATCGATGAGAAATGTATGCGGATAACCGGTGCGCACTTCTATGCCAGCCAAAATATCCTCAGACAATTCTGGCAGTGGTGCTGTTACCAGCTGATCAAAATCGTATTATACATCGCTACTTTCTATTTTCGGCGGGAGCGTTAGTACCTTTTATTTTTTCCAGTAGCGATATCCAGACCTCGCGGTCCCAGCCCTTGAACCTGCCACGCTGCATGACCAGTTCATTGTCTTCCGGGTGTTGCAGATAATAGTAAAACACAAAATCTGCATTTGGGTATTTCCAGCCTGCGATCTGGCCGAAGCGGAGGTCATTAAAGACGATAGAATTATTCTTGCGTTCTATGGTATAAAATCCTTTAGAGAAGCGCCGCAGCCGCTGCAAGCTTTCATGATCGGCGATCTCCCGTAACAGAGAGTCGCGGCGTGAAAAATAGCTAAAAGATATCTGTTTCTTTTTATCAAATACCGAATGAAATCCGACGTAGTATCCGCTATCATTCCCCGCTACAATATACCAAAGCAGATTGTTGAAAGGTGTGGGTGCAGTCATATACCTGGTATAGGGTACATGCTGTGTTCTGAGGATCGTACGCACATCCTGTTCTACGGTCAGTTTGTTGTTCAGGCAAAATACCAGGTAAAGAAAACTGCCCGTTATTCCTATTCCATACCATATTTTTCTTCGCTTATCTTTTCGTTTTAGTACTAGCAGCATCACAAAGGCAATGGCCGGAAAAACAGAAAATAACGGATCGGCAACGAACAACGTGTTCAATGAGAAGCGGTAATGACTAAAGGGCTCCAGCCAGCCTGTGCCATAGACATTAAAGCCATCTAACATATCGTGTACAACAATCTCTATTGCAAAAAACCACAACCACTGCTGCATACTGACGTTATGTGGTCTGTGCCATCTGTCTGCCAGTACAGAAAGAAGGGGGAAGGAGATTGCTGCGAACAACAGCGAATGTGTAAATCCCCGATGGGCCAGCAAATTTGCGGCAGGATCCATCCATAACGCAGCAAGCACATCTATATCCGGGAGGCTTTGTGATACCGCACCCCAGATCAGTGCTTTCTTTCCTATATGACGGCCCAAAAAAGCTTCGCCAATACAGGCGCCAAGGACGATATGAGTTAATGAATCCATCCGGATGCAAAGCTAGGTCATTGGTAGCTAGCATGTATAACAACATGCAACCCCGACACTGATCTTAATTAGTAAGTACACTTTAACACTGCCATTATTGATACTGGATATAAATAGGGCTTGGGTACAGGCCCAGTATTTCATCAGCTGTCATTAGCCGGTAAGGTTTACTGAGCTTGTCATTTTTGTAAAATAGTTTAAAACCTGCAAACTGTACAGGCTCATTGCTGATAGCTAACTGGTAACTGTCTTTCTTCTTAGCAGGAAAACCAAAACCATCCATGTTCATAACGATCTGTACTTCCGGGCAACGTTTTATATTACGGTAATTAGTAACCATATCTTTTGTAAATCGGTGTATTACCAGAATTTTAGGAGGAAGTTGGTATTCACGTACCAATTGAGACAGGAAATTCACAGCATCATTGATATCGTTGGCATCGAAGGTACCGATCCGCGAACAGGGCACTTCCCCTCCCTTCATAGAATATTCCGGATCAATACCAAGGTGTACGTCTGGTTTTTTCAGGTAGTCGGTAAGCGCTGCAAGTTCCTCTTTCAAACTGCTGTGTCCAACCTGTACATCTACAAATAATATAGCATTCATGCTGCGTGCGAGAGTGAGTGCTTTATCTAACTGATGGGCAGGCATCCGCAGCCGGTATTTGTTTCCTTTACCGGGACTGCGTTGAGCGGTGACTGCTATATAGTGAATAGCCGGTACTACCGGAATAAGGGGATCTGCCTGTTCCCACATGCGCACTTCTGATAATAGTTGCTTAGAAACAGCCTCCGGAGAGAGCTCGCCCAGTATACCCATGCCTTTGGAGTAAAAGTTGCCATAGAAAGCAACTATCCTTTTAAAAGGAAGAATTGCACCAGGCAATGGGTAATCCGTCTTTACCGGCCATTTGTTATTAGGGCGTCCGTGTACAAGATGTGACTGTAGCCGCTCGAATGCAGTAGTGTCAAACAACGGTTGCGTAGCGGGAGATGGTGCGATATGTACCGCCTTGCTATTACCGTTGGTCATAGTGGTTTCATTAGTAGCCCGTGTTTTCTCACAGGAAGAAAAACCGAATATCATAGACATTAGTAAGCATGAAAAACTGAACATGGTGGGCATAATAAAACTAGTTGAAACTGTGCTACGAATATCCGCTTCCAGGCCCGCCGATATAATGAGCATCATCAATGTTCGCGCTGATTCATATCAGTAAGCTTTAAAATGGCTTGCTCCAGTTGTTTGCTGTTCCAGCGGCCGCTGGCAATAATGCGGCGGATGGAATATTGATAGTTAACTGAATCTCGCTTGCCATATAATTGGAAAGCTGCGCGATAACCAGCAGCCTTTAGCTGTGTAATTGCAGCGGCATCCCAGACCCCATAAGGATATGCAAAATACTGTATAGAATCTCCGATGATCGAAGACAGGAGCTTTGTTGGCCGTATCAATTGCTGCTCCCAGTCACTACGATTATAACTGGTTACCTTATGATGATCCCATGTATGGCAACCGATCGTATGACCCTGCCTGGCCAATGTTTGCACTTGCTGCCGACTCAGATACCCTGGCCGGTCTAGTGTTACTGTCATAATAAAAAAAACTGCTTTGAATCCAAAACTATTGAGCTCTGGCAGCGCATAGGTAAACTGGCCTTCAGTGCCATCATCGAAGCTGATGATTATTGTTTTAGGCGGTAATGGTTTACCTGCATGCAAATACTCCATTAGCTTATCGGGCAAAATAGTATGGTATCCATTATTGTACAACATACGCAGATGTTCCCTAAACCGTTGCGGTGGTATGATATAATCCTTTGCTGATGCACCATCACCAGGCTTCCAGTCCCTTACCTGGTGATAACAAAGCACAACAGGTTCTGCTCGTTGTTGTGCAACTATCTTGCCTTCTACACCAAGAATCAGAAAAAACAGAAAAAAAACAACAGCTTTGATATTCATGCTAATGTGGTAAAGAAATCACCTATCCCAAGTGGGATAGGTGACATAAGTTATTAGTGAATCTGAAATGTATAACCTACCAGAGCCATTATACTACCTGTACTATTTTCACCATTCTGGGTCGACTGCTCGCGGATATTTGGTATACCCATTACATAGCGTCCATCGAGCCATAACCCGTGCCTACCAAAAGTATAGCCGATCCCGATTCCCCCGGTGAGCCCGTAGTTGAAGTCTTTGATACTGCCGCGGATATCCTTATCACTTTCAAACCCCATAATGTTGTTTTCCCCCACATAAGCCTGTGTGCCATCAGCATCCAGATAAAGTCTGCTGCTGCCAGTAGTTTTTTGTTGGGCGCTTAACAAGTATCCACCAAATATACCAAGCTCAGCATAATATTTGAATTGCTTGCCAAATGTAGCCCTAGCCATAACAGGTAGTTCAAGATACCTAAGCGAGGAGCGGTTATCAAAATCCGCATATAATAGCGTATTATTGACATTTACAGCCTGCATTCCATTCTTCCGTCCACCCTGTGTGGCATAGTTCAATTCAGCTGTTATAGACAGCCATTTATTGATCCCATAGCTACTTGTCAGACCGAAAGCAGGGCCCTCCCCAAATTGATAGTCCTTATTAACTACCATGCTACCGCAACAGAGTTTAGAGATATTAACGCCTCCGTGTGCGCCTATTAGAATATTGCCTTTTTGAGCCCACATTGTAGCAGGAATGGTCAGCAGACACGCAGCGACCATGAATAATTGATTGAAAGTTCTCATTGTATTTATTTTATGATTGAATAATTAAACAATAGAGCAAATACAGTGCAATGATCTTCTTGAATAACGTATATCAAACCGTCTCATGAGATCAGTTATTTAATAGGAAACCCGGCGCTAGCCGGGCTTCGGGAATGTATTCACCTTTAGTTGACAGTAACTTTTTTCGCTTTCCCCGTTTTATGATCTTCTTGTTTAGGTAGCGTGATAGATAAAACACCGTCATGATATTTAGCTTCAATATTTTCTTGTTTTACCCCTTCCGGTAAGGTAAAGCTGCGTGAAAAAGAACTGTAGCTATACTCCTTACGCGTAAATTTTTTCTCCTTCTCTTCGGATGATTCTTCCTGTTCTGCACTAATGGTCAGCATATTACCGGCAACATCAATAGCAAAATCTTCCTTCTTCATACCAGGAACCGCAAGGCTTACTTTATAGTAATCCTTCTCATCGGTAATATTTACCGCTGGTACCGTCATTGTACGAGTCTGTAAACCATTGCCATCGAACCATTCATTCCACGGTTTGAAAAACTCATCAAACATAGCTGGAAAATTTTCTCTTAATCTGCTCAAAGATTTTGTTGACATAATTAGATTGTTTTATTGCTATAAATAATTAATCAAATTTATTGCCTGTATCAGGGTAATTCTATGCTCGTAATCAGGTTACTGGCTGATTGTCGTCAGGTCAGCTTCTTCATTTTTTTGCCAGAGGTAACCGGCATCGTCTTTCTTCATTACCCAGTAAGCAGCCAGCGATACAGTCAGGGAAAATGGAAATGCAGCACCAATACCAAGTGGTGCTATACAAAGTAAAAAAAAGATAATACCTGCAAGTGCCCATTTCACAATCGGGCCCTTAAGCAGCAATCCCAAAGCTATGAGTGCCTGTGCCGCAGCAATGACGAAAACAGAAGTTGCAATATGTTCGCTGAACCAACCCAATATAAATCCGCGATACAAAGGAATCGCCGTATCCGAATACATCATGTAGGCATCAGGATGATGGGCAGCGGTGTAAGCATTAAATACTGCAGCGCCTGCAAACATCAGCAGGAAGATGATACGCATCAGCCTGGGCCGGAAAAAAGCTATAGGCAGCAGTATTGCGCCTACCAGGTTGCTCACCAGGTAAGGCATCAGATAACTTGAAGCAGAGAGCGTATGCATGGTTGTTATTGTTTAAGATTTGGTTAAGCATAAAGCATTGATTTGTTCCCTGCAAGCCATTGTAGTCTGGTACCCCAGCTGGTACAAGGCATCAACAGGACGCAGATCGAACATGCTATAGCCGGCCATGGAAGGTTCAATGAATACATCACAAAGTTTTGCCTGCTTACGTACGCCCGCAGCTATAGCCAGGTGAAAACAGCGTTCCAATACAGCCAGGCGGCCAGGCTCTCGTATAGATTGTCCTTCATAAAGATTGTTGACATGGGAACCGATAATACCATCCACCCTACCCCGGAGTGGTGCTACTGGTAAGTTGTCCAGTACTCCCCCATCCACCAGCAGGCTGTCATTATAGGGCACTGGGTGAAAAACAGATGGGATAGCGCAGGAGCCAATGACTACCTCATGGAGTGGGCCATCAGACACGTGCAAAACTGATCCATTCAACAGGTCTGTGGCCGTAACTACCAACGGTATCAACAGAGTAGCAAAATCATCAGATGGTACCAGGTTCCTGAGGATGCGCCTGAGATTATCAGATGAAAAAAGTCCACCGGGATAGCGGAAGAATCTGGCTAGCGAAAAGTTACCTTCTTCTTTTACAAGCGCCAATATACGTTCGGGGCTATGCCCTGCAGCATAGAGTACACCTACAAGTGCACCGGCGCTAACACCAGACAGCATCGCTGGTTTCAACCCCATTTCCTCAAGGGCTTTCAGCACACCGATATGAGCAACCGCACGTGCACCACCTCCAGACAGTACAAGTCCAAACCTATTCTTCATCATTACATCCAGCTTGCGGCAAAACGATTGAAGTTGTGCCTGAGCTCATTTACAATATGTTCCTGTTGCAGATACCGCGCTCCCAGTTCCTCATGGGTAGCAAGGAGTGATTCTGTGATATAACCTGCATTCGGCAGCTGCGCCTCATGGCCAACCGCGGCTATATTTTCATGAATACTGTGCATAAGTTCATCTAAATTGTTAAGCTGCACTTTCAACTGGTTTTCATATTGCTCAATCTGCGGCTGCAACTCTGCTCTATTATTCTTATGGGCAACTTCTGTCAACCGCTCCTGTAGCATGCCTAGTTCCTGTTTGTAAAAATCCAGTGCACGTAGCTGGTCATTGTGCTGGTTGTTGAAATGCGTGATACTTATCCGATTGTTCATAAATGCTTTTTTTGATGAATCAAAGCTAGTGATGGATAACTCGTTCAATGCTGACCATCATCAGCAGTACAACTGAACCTCGTCAGCAATACCATTCAGGTTTGAAAAGAAAAACGAACGCAGTAGAAGTAGATCGTCAAAACGAACCGGGTTTGATTAGTATCATATCACAACCTGACAACTATCATCATTTACACGTTCAATAAAAGAGAATTTTATTTCTGAAGATAAAACACATTATAACCACCTAATACTATTATTGTATGGATATATATTTAAATGAGGCAGTAGAGGAAGCAAGAATTGGCTTGAAGGAAGGTGGAATACCCATTGGCTCTGTTATTGTTCATGAGGGGAAAATTATTGGGAAGGGTCACAATAAAAGAGTGCAAAACAGTAGCGTGATACTACACGGAGAAATGGATGCATTAGAGAACGCGGGCAGACAGCCTGCCTCTGTTTACAAAAACTGCACTTTATATACCACTTTATCACCCTGCCCCATGTGTACGGGAGCCATACTACTTTATGGAATTCCCAAAGTAGTGATCGGAGAAAACAAAAATTTCCTGGGCGCAGAAGATACATTGAGAAATAATGGCGTGGAGGTCATTGTAATAAATGATAAAACCTGTATTGAATTAATGGAAGGCTTCATAAGCAATAACCCCACGTTGTGGAATGAAGACATTGGCAAATGATAAACACTGATTAATGAACCGGCAAAGAAAAGGGATGTTTTCATACACCATACTTTAATGTTAGTGCCAGTTGCCCTGCATGGTACGCTGTATGCGAGATAATACGGCCTATTGCCTCAGCCTTTGTTTTAGCACCAAACTCTTTAGTCGTAATAGTCTGCTGCCAATCAGCATCTGTTTGTTGCTCTATTATCAATTTTAAGTTATCAAAAGCGTATTGCTGATATTCCAGCAACTCGGCGAGGTTAGTCCATTCCCCAGTGTCATGTTGTTCCATTACTGTTTTTGCAGATACCTTCAATTCAATGCCGCCAAATACATTCTTAGCAAACAGTAATTCCACATCACCAATATGCCGCATAAGAAAACCTGCACTATTTTTTGTATGAACGAGTTTTTTTATCAGATCGTCTGGTTTAATGCTATCTAACTGGTTGGTAAACCTTGTCCGGGCTTCTGCCCAGGTCTGTAAGTATGCTTGTGTCAACATCATTATACAATTTATTGTTGCTTAAAGGTAGGCGCAACCCTTAGTTTGAAAAGTGATCCTTATCACAGTAGTTCATGATACTAAGCATAGATCGGGTTGATAGCTCACAGACTTATGGCAGCGTTGATTTAGATAAAGATAAGTGCCTTTGGACATGTCAAATAGTTGCGTATATTTCGAGTTGGTGAATCATTGTAAAAAGACACTAACAAACCATAGACAATAGTAAAAACGTAAAAACTATATGAGAAAAATAATTTCATTCATGCACATATCGCTCGATGGTTTTGTAGCAGGTCCGAACGGGGAAATGGACTGGATTAAAGTTGATGAAGAAATATTCGATCACGTTGGCAAGCGGATAAGCGAAACTGATACTGCGCTGTATGGGCGAAAAACTTACGAGATGATGGAAGGTTACTGGCCTACCGCGGCAGACCAGCCAAATGCAAGTAAACACGATATTGAACATTCGAAGTGGTATAGCGAAGTTCACAAACTTGTGCTATCAAAAACGATGAAAGGCGCAGAATTGCCCAACACAACAATCATTAGCGATAACCTATCCAACAGAATAAATGAAATAAAACAACAACCCGGAAACGAGATATTACTTTTTGGCAGCCCTACTGCAACACATGCGCTTATGCAGCAGAACCTAATCGATGGCTACTGGCTATTTGTCAATCCAATTATTCTCGGAGAAGGCATACCCTTGTTTACAAACGTCAAAGACAAAACAAAACTACAACTGCTATCTACCAAACAATTTACTAAGGGAGTAACAGAATTGAGTTATGTAGTGGACAGACAATAATAATACTTGTTATAACCTATGAAAGGTGCATTGGGATTTAGGAATACAATTCTAGTGTTTCTTCTTAGGCGTAAACCGGCTGCTAAACTTGCTCCCATTTTTCCTGCCGTAATATATCTTGTGACCGGTTCTGAA
>CAMLFX010000003.1 GCA_946479435.1 uncultured Sphingobacteriales bacterium
TTGGAGTGCAAAGGTAAGATAAAGTATCTATAATAGAAAAATATTTTTGAAAGAATATGTCTACCTAAGCTCACCAATATTTCTAACGTGCCTGCGTACCGACTGCCAATTACTATCAGGTATGCTATTGTAAGATCTCTTTAAGGTTATTCTTCTTATTTGTTTGGCCCTTTCTTTTGAGTCGGGATGGGTATTTAACCATTTAAGTGCCTGTGGGTTCTTACCTTCCCGTTTTGATAATTTTTCAAAAAAATCGGCTAACGGCAAAGGATTGATACCTGCATTTTGCAAATAGGTAACAGAGGCTATATCTGCATCTTCTTCCTGGCCCCTGTCAAAATGCTTGGAAGTAGCATTCTGCAAAATCCGCTTAATAAAAACAAAATTATCGCCTGTCATCATTACAACAGTTGAGATGGCCATTTCTTTTGCCATCCTTTTCGATATATGGCTTAGTTCTATGTGTGCTATTTCATGTGCCAGCACACCTGCCAGCATTTCTTCGTTATCGCAGGCCCCTATCAAGGCCGTATTTACAAGTATTTGTTTGTAGGGCACCGAAAAAGCATTGATCTCCCCATCTTTAAAAATATGGAGTTTTATAGAGCCTGTGTCGATCTTGTTGGCCAGGCATATCCTGTTCTTGATACGATTAATGGCCATCAATAAAGTGTCTGAATGCAACTGTTCTTTGTCTACACTATAAGAATGCAGTACCCAATTGCTTATTTGAACTTGCTTTTTTTTATTGAAGTTGTCTATTTGAAGCCATTTTTTCCATGGCATCATCCCAAAACCACTCCATACTATAATGAATGCCATTACTAAGCCTGCGAACTGCAATATCAACTTTTTCATTACTGCTTTGTTTTGCTTAGTAAAATGGTTGTTAGCGGTCCCCAGAACCACCATTCTGAAGGTTGCCCCTTACGCACTTTTATTGCTGTTGTTATATTAATGATAAATTCAAATATATTGAAGCAAATGATGGTAGCTATATAAGCAAAGTACCTGTCATTGGCGGTGCTGTTACCCAATGATATTTTTAATGTCCAGCTTAGGCCAATAGAATTCATTATGAAAATAGTGAATTGCGATACCATGGCCTGGGTACAATGCCATTTTACATAATAAGTAGACTTGCGGTTAGCAAAGTAAAAAATGATTGAGGCCAATAAATTGATGATAGGCAAAGGCATCCCTACCATTACTGCCATTACCGACATCAGGTACCCATTCGAGGCTTTTTCACATTCGTCTTCTCTTGGTTTATACGTGTTTATCGGGTTGTTCTCATTCATAATGATTGGCATAATATCCATATCCAGTTAGCGCTTATTAAAAGCAAGGTAAGCACCAGCCATACGGGGTGTTTCCTTATCTTAACATCAAGGTTAATGTAGTATTTGAATAATGAATTCCGTTTTTTAATTGCATCATACATAAGCCATATAGGCAAAGCGGTCAATGCTATAAACGCAAAATACCCCAGGCTATTCAGTCTGAATGCATCTACAAATCTACCATCTAGTATAGCTTGTATTGCATGTGTTGTACCACATGCTGGGCAGGGTATTTTCAACACTCTTTTAAAAATGCATACGTCATAATATACACCTTTTGTAAAGGCATTGATACCAACCCATACCCAACCCGCTATTACCAGCACTGTAACAAAACGATAAAATCTTTTTGTTGCATTCAATAACAATGCTATAAATATTGAGTATTAGTAAGTGAGAGCCATTTGCACTTTCTGGATATTCATTTCTTTGGTCTTACCCATTATCAGGAACCAATCGATAATGGTCCAGATGCCCAGGCCACCACAGGTAAGTAACTTAACAATGCCAAGCCCTGTTTCGCCAAGCATAAAGCGATCTACACCCAGGCTGCCAGCAAGAAGCGATACGATAAGCATAATAGTTGGGTCTTTCAAATTAGCTGATTGGAGAGCCAGAAATTTTGAATCATCGGCCTGATTCAACATTTCTTTTACCATGCCTATTTGATAGCCTTCGAAAAATTTGCTGTGCGACATTAAATACATGTCAACTTTTTGACTGTCCATAAGGAAGGGTTGTGTGATTTTAAGCCCGCAAAATATAATCTTTTTGGTGAAATGCTAGTACTAGGAAGGATTTTTTGCTACTTACTCAAGGTTATCTTACTTCCTCACCATCAAATAAATCCCTACACAAGACAAAGCAATACCAACCAGTTGCTTTGTACTAATCTGCTCTTTGAACAGCCAATAGCCGGTAACTACACTTATGGCTATGATGCCCACGTACATTAGAGGCATCACTTTCGAAAAATCGCCGCCACTGGCAAAAGCGTACATAAAGGTTATGGTAGCTAACCCCAGCGATGCACCGGCCCCGCACATCCATAGCAGGTCTTTACCTGTTGTAGCTTGCAACGAGGTTTTATTTTTCAAATACCCAAACCCGAGTATCGCCAACAATATAATAGCGGAGCTGAGGTTGATGATAAAGCCGCTCAATACCGCATTTGAAGAGGTGGATAGTTGTTTCAGTATAATATCGTGTATGCTGTACAGTATTATTGTGAATACAGATAATGTGATCCAGTTCATATAATTAGGTTGATATACCAGGTTTTTTTAATAACTGTGCCTTGGTCTGGCATCAATTTTAAGGGCATACTACAAAAAAACTGTATTATATGAGAGCATTCGGTATTATCCTGGTCATTGTAGGTATATTAATGATGGTGTTCAGCAGCATCAATTTTACAACAAAAGAAAAAGTGGTCGATCTGGGTCCTTTAGAGGTCAATAAAGAAAAAGAGCACAGTGTAGGCTGGCCGGTATATGTAGGCGGTATTGTATTGCTGGGCGGTATTGGGCTTATTGTAGCCGGCAAAAAGAAATAATTGTATTATTTATTGTATATTTGTTATTGAATTGATGGCAACAAAAAATGGTGCGGCTTTTGAACCGCACCTTTTAAACAATCTATCAAAAAGAAAAAGTTCTTTATTTTTTTGGCATCAGCACTTCATTGATAACATGCGTTACGCCATTGCTCGATATAACATCGGCAGTAGTTACTTCCGCATTGTTTATCATTACTTTACCGTCTTTCACGGTTACTTTCAGTTCTTCGCCTTGTACTGTTTTCAGCATTTGGCCATCCTGAAGGTCGGCAGCTTTCAATGCGCCCGATACTACATGGTATGTAAGAACGTCTTTAAGTTTTGCCTTGTTTTCGTCTTTCATCAGGTTTTCAACAGCACCTGCGGGCAGTTTATCGAAAGCTGCATTCGTAGGGGCAAAAACGGTGAAGGGGCCGACCCCTTTCAGTGTTTCCACCAGGTCGGCTTGTTTTACAGCAGCTACAAGGGTAGTGTGTTCGTTCGAATTCATAGCGTTATCCACTATGTCTTTCGATGGAACCATCATAGCGCCGCCTACCATTACACCTTCTTCAGCAGGTGGTGCGGTTTCGGTCATCATGGTAGTATCAGTGGTAGTTTCAGTCGTGCTTTCTGAATTGCCGCAGGAAACCATAGCCAGTGTCATTGCTGCAACGACTGAAAGGCTTAAGATGTGTTTTTTCATAATTTGTTGTTGAGATTTGTTCAGTTTGAGATATATACGAAACAACAATGATTATGGATTGGTGCTGCAATTTGTATCTCAATTCGCTTGAAATCAATCAATTAAGTGGATTGTTGATTTTACTGGCAGAAAAATAATTTTTTTTATTTTTTCATTTTTTCAACAAAATTGAACAATAAAGATGAAAATGATTAATGTGTGAATGGAAGGTTACTTTTTACGGGCGCTGCGATAATCCTTATAACTGTTTGATTTTGTTTTGCCTGTGGTTGTTTTGCTATCAGGTTCTTTAGGCGGTGCTGATTGGGTAGCTGGTGTTTTAGGTTTGGCCTTAGGAATGTAGTTCTTATTAGTAGCAGGTTTTGTGCGGCCATCGGTATGTGTCTTGCTTGATGTGGAGACCATCTGCATCATCTCATCTACTTCGGGCTGTGTAAAGTACCGCCAATGGCCAACAGGTAAGTTGCCCAGGCTTATATTCATAACCCGCACACGCGTAAGGCTGACCACCTTATAACCAAAGTGCTCGCACATACGGCGTATCTGCCTGTTGAGGCCCTGCACCAGTATAATACGGAAGCGCCTTTTGCCTTCCTGGCGTACAAAGCACTTTTGAGTAATAGTGTCAAGTATAGGCACGCCATTACCCATCTGCTGTATGAAGTCCGGGGTTATCAGCTTGTCAACGGTTACAATGTACTCCTTCTCATGCTCGTTACCGGCGCGTAGTATCTTGTTCACTATATCGCCATCGTTAGTAAGGAATATGAGCCCGTCTGAATCCTTGTCCAGCCTGCCTATGGGAAAGATGCGCTTAGGGTGGTTCAGGGCACTGATGATGTTGGTCTTGTCCTTGGTATCGGTAGTGGAGGTAATGCCAACCGGTTTGTTGAAGGCAATGTATATGGGGCGTTGCTTCTTGGCCCCTTTGATAGGCTCGCCGTCAATCTCAACAGTGTCACCAGCATGTACACGGGCTGTTCCAAGTACCAGTTCGCCATTAATGCTTACACGTGCTTGTTCTATTAGCTTATCTGCCTCCCTGCGCGAGCAGAAGCCCGATGCACTAATGTATTTGTTGAGACTTACCCCTTCGTTTGCCATATACTGATGGTACAAAAATAGCAGGTAAGAAGCTATAAAACCAATGTGTTATGCGCAATAAGTGTGAAAAGAACCGCAAAAGGCCCTTGCTGAAAGATTAGGAACAAGTAGGTATGGAAAAGAAAACAGGTAAAAAAGCACCTAAATGTGTACCGGAGAAGAAAAGTTCAAAACAAAGTGATTAAGTTCGCCGCATGAATGTATTGGAGCTGAATTTTGAGCGTGGATGGCGTGGAGGTGAAAGACAGACAATATACAATATGGAAGGGTTTACCACGGCAGGCATGAAAGTAACTTTGGTATGCCGTAGCGGTTACGAACTTGAAAGTAAGGCACTGGCGCATGGGTTTAATATTCGTTCGTTTAAAAATATATGGGGGGTATTGAGCTTCCTTCTTAGTGAGGGGAAAAAGTATGACATTATGCATGCGCAAACGGCACACATACTTACGTATTGCATATTGACTAAGCCATTCCACCGTAGTAAGGTGGTACTCAGCCGTAGAGTAGTGTTTAAACCAAAGGGGTTCTTTACAATATTAAAATACAGATTTACAGACAGGGTAGTAGGTGTAAGCACAGCAGTAAAAAGGGTATTGAAAACATCGGGTATTAAAGATGTAGCAGTAATATCGGATATGGTTGTGGAAAACCATGGCAGTAACAATATAGCTAAACAGGTGTTGCAACCATACATTCATCAAGGCAAACGTATTGTTGCCACGGTATCTATGCTAACACCGGATAAAGATCCGCTGACGATGGTTGACACCATCAAAAAATTAACGGCAATGCGCAGCGACTTTGTGTTCCTTCATTTTGGTACAGGTGATTTGAAAGATGCCGTTGCCACGAAGATAGCGCAGGAAGGCTTACAGGATGTTTACATACTAATGGGTTTTCAAAAGGAAATAGAACCATTTTATTCCTTATTCGATGTGTTTGTAATGAGCTCCAGGCAAGAAGGCCTGGGTAGTAGTGTATTAGATGCATTTATGAACCGGGTACCGGTAGTTGCTACTAATGCCGGGGGGCTGAAAGAACTGCTAAGTGAGGGACGTGGTATATCATGTAGTGTAGGTGCTTCAGAACAATTGGCAAATGGCGTGAATGCGTTGCTTGGCAATGCCGAGCTGCATCAGCAAACGGCGGGTCTTGCATATAATTATGCAAAAAAGAGGCATAGTATAAAAGCGGTTACAGAACAATATCACGAGCTATTTAAAGATCTGCTGTCTTAGCTGCCAATACGTTTTTGGCGCGCATACTGGCGAATCTTAGTGTACTTTACAAAGCTTACATAGCTATCGAGCCGGGCTATTACGAAGCCATAATATCCGTCAAGAATACCCAGGCGTAAAAAGTAGGTTACAAAAAAGTTCCATTTAGGGACTACAAGTATTTTTAGCAGGTTGCAGTTTTTGCCTCGTGCCACTGCATCTCTCGCGCTGAGCTCTGTAAACTTATCTATTTTGCGAATATGATGTGAAAGGGTAGGATAGCTGTAATGTAACAGGTGCCCGTTAAGAAGGCCAACGTTAGCGGGTTTATTAAGCTCCCAATGTTCGTGTATGCTACCTCCGTGCCACTGGCCTTTGGTGCGGTCGAAAAGGCGAATAATACGATCAGGGTACCAGCCACTGTGCTTTATCCATTTGCCACAGTAGTTAGTGATACGGCCTATCTTATAGGCATCTAACCGGTGTCCGTTTTTTGTTTTCAATATGCTTTCTCCCAGTTCCGGGGTTACTACTTCATCAGCATCCAGCGTAAAGACCCAGTTGCAGGAAGCATAGTTGGTGGCTATTATCTTTTGTTTTACATACCCCTCAAAAACGTGCTGGTAAACCTTAGCATTGTATTGTTCTGCTATCTCAACAGTTCTATCTGTTGACATACTATCTACTACAATAATTTCATCGGCAATGCGCTGTATAGATTGTAAGCATCTTCCAAGATTCTCTTCTTCATTGTATGTAATGATGACAACGCTAAGCTGCATATATGATAGTAAAACGTAAAAATAGGCCAACTACCCTAATATGCAAGAATAGTAAAAGTATAATGTGTATGATTATTTTAACAAATAATGATCAACATCAACGCACTGGCAAACGTTATTTTTCTTAATTTAGTATATCACATTTATTTTTAAACCAGTTAGTTTTTTTGATGACAAGAGTTATCGGGAAGGGAATAACTGCGTTATTATTTACACTACTCTTTGGTAGCACCAGTCAGCAGGTGTTTGCTAATGACAGGCTGAATGTAGTAGTAGTGCAGAAGGATAATGCGCAGCAAATAAGGCAACGGACAAGAGACATGTCGGTTTTCGGCTGGTCGCCGGAACGTAAATTGACATGGAACGATTTTCAAGGTAATATGCTTAATGATGTTACAGATGAAACTGCAGCATCTATATGTCATGGATTTGGGATACAGACGGATACCGAGGCAAGTGGTACTGACAAGGTAGTTGTTAACGTATTTAATGTATTTTATCCTGATAGATCGTGGGTGCGAGATGGGCAGCAAAGCAACAGTGTATTGGGCCACGAACAAACACATTTTGATATTTGCGAGCTATACACACGCATTTTAAGGCAGCGGATAGCTGATGCGTATTTAACAAAGAGCAACTTTAGCTGCCGTATAAAAGAGATATATGACCAGGTACAGGCCGAATATGTTTCAGAACAGGAACGCTATGAAAACGAAACAAATCATGGCTTGATAGCATTAGAACAACAGCGTTGGCAGCAAAATATATATGCTCAGCTTTCTACCGATAAATATGCATTACGATAGCAGGCGCTGCCTGAGGAGGAACTCTAACTGCTCATTAGTAACACCAAGCTTTTTCGTTAGCTCTTTTTCATCCATTTTCAGGCGGTAAACGCCGTAAGCCCTTGTGATGGTAGCTTCAAGCTCAGCTTCGTTCCATGGTTTTGAGAGATAATGAAATATTTTCCCTTTATTTACAGCCTCAATAACCGCATTCATGTCAGCATATCCCGTCAGTAATATCCGCATAGGATCGGGATATTCCTCCAGGATAGATTCCAAAAATTGCACGCCGGTCATGTTAGGCATACGTTGGTCGGTAATAATAATATCGATTGGAGTGGTTCTGAGTACTTCTTTTGCTTCCTCGCCACTTATGGCTGTATATACATTGTATTTGATACGAAAAGTAGCCTTAAATGAAAAAAGGTTATTTTCTTCATCATCAATGTATAGAATATTAATTTTGTCGTTATCTAGCATCTCTCTTTATGCGTATAAGCCTTTTGGCAAAAGTAATCTCTTACAAATTAAGTAATAATACTGATAAATAATATTCTGTTATTAAATATCATTTTCTTGAACTATTTTTCTGAACGGCTATCCAACACACTAACGATGAACAACGATTTTAATATCGCTATTAAAAAGACTAACGAGCTAAAAAACATTCACACCCCTGAAATCCTTGATCTTAAATCAACAAACGACAAACAACGATTTGATGAATTAATTGCTTTAAATGGCCCGTATATACATGATGAAATAGAAGGCCAACTAAAAGAACTGATGAAGATCAGGAATCCCAAAATTAGAATAAAACCTGATGAATACCCCGCTTTTATAAAAGAGCATCTTAAGGGGAATGACGTATTCAGTTATGGGTTGTGGGTATATTATCCCTGGTTGAATAAAATAGTACATATTCTGCCCAAAGAGGAATTTATAGACTTAAGAACAGCGGCTAATCGCAATAAAATAACTACTGCGGAGCGTAATGTGCTGGCGAATAAAAAAGTGGGGGTTATAGGGCTTTCCGTGGGCCAGTCGGTGGCGCTAACCATTGCTATGGAACGGAGCTGTGGTGAAATAAGGCTGGCTGATTTTGATACCCTGGAGCTTAATAATCTTAACCGGATACGTACCGGTTTGCATAACCTTGGCATACGTAAAGTATATGCAGTAGCGCGCGAAATTGCAGAAATTGATCCCTTTATTAAAACTGTTTGCTATACTGAAGGTGTAACGGAAGAGAATATAAGCGACTTCTTTACAAAGGGTGGCAAACTGGATGCAGTAATAGACGAATGTGATGGTGTAGATGTAAAAATACTTTGCCGTATAAAAGCAAAAGAACTACATGTGCCCGTAATAATGGAGGCCAGCGACAGAGGAACATTAGATGTTGAACGCTTTGACCTGCATCCTGAAATGCCTATCATGCATGGTTGGCTGCAGCACCTGGAAATAGATTTTAATGTTTTAAAAAAACTGAAAACCAGCGAAGAAAAGCTGCCCTATATATTACCTATTTCAGGCCTTGAAACGCTTTCGCCACGCATGAAGGCTTCTATGATGGAAATAGAGGAAACCATAACTACATGGCCTCAGCTTGCATCGGCCGTGGCCCTTGGGGGGGCCGTGACAGCAGATACCTGCAGACGCATCTTCCTGAACTATTTCACAGATTCAGGCCGGTATTTCATAGATCTTGAAAAACTGATAGAAGAAAAGCGGGAACCTGTAAAGCATGATATAGAATTGGAGCCAGCTATTAGCGAAAAAGAAATGGAGGAGGCCATCAGTAAGTTGTCGGTTACCAGTTCAGATGGATGTATCACTCTAAGTGAAGAAGAAATTAAGGAAATTGTAGCAGCTGCTATTACTGCCCCAACAGGTGGAAATTCACAGCCTTGGAAATGGAAATACAGAGATAGTGTGCTTTATCTGTTTGCTAACCACGAATATGAAACGAAGCTGGTTGACTTCAACCATTCGGCCTCATACATTGGTTACGGCGCAGCAACAGAAAATCTGATACTTAAAGCACATGAACTGGGATATGAAGTTGTATTGCAAAAACAGGAGGAGAATAATAAGCTAATAGCAGTTTACCAGTTTTACAATCGCAATACAAGTGTAAATAATATTCAGCCACATATTGTTGATGATTTAAGCAGTGTAATATTCGACCGGGTTGCCAACCGTGCGCTGACACCAAGGAAAGTGATAGAAGGCACGCGCCTTGACGAGTTGGTAAAAGCAGCCCAAAGCATACCAGGCGCCAAACTAAACTTTGTTGATGATGAACAAGGGCTAAGGCAGATAAGTGATATTATTGCTAAGGCTGACAGATTACGCATTATGCACGAAGGGGGCCACCTTGATTTTCTGGCTGAAATGGTATGGACAGAAGAAGAGGCAAAGAAAACCAGGAGAGGCATTGATATAAATACCCTTGATCTTACAGCCTCTGAAAAAATTGGTTTCAGGATGGTGAAAGACTTTGATGTAATAAAGCAGCTTAATAAATGGCAAGGCGGCAGAGGTTTAGAAAAAGTATCATACAAATCGGCTATAGCAGCATCGGCCATTGGGCTGATTACCATGCCTGAATTTAAACTGAATACTTTTTTTGATGGTGGCCGTGCATTGGAGCGGGTATGGCTTACAGCTACCGCCAATAATATTGCTTTCCAGCCATTAAGTATATCTACGTTCTTATTCAACAGGTTGCGTTTTGAAGGCGATAAAGCCTTTCCACCGGAGATGGCGGAAGAACTGAAGCAAATGCGTACCGAATTTGAAAATGTTTTTACAATTAGTAAAAACCGGGTGGATATATTACTTTTCAGAGTTTTCCTAACAGATATAAAAGCAAAGCGGTCGGAGAAAATGCTGGTAGATGAAGTTTTATCTTTATAAGCGCTATTAGTAATGATTAAGATCCGGGCATTTAGGGCTGTTGATGATAACGAGTCTTGCCAGAAATTTGTGGAGGGGCATATGAGGGTATTGAAGAATTTTGGCATTACAATGATCACTTCAGCCAATGTTGAATGGTTTACTGATCCTGATACTTATGTTATAGTAGCAGAATCAATGGACGATGGAAGGGTATTGGGTGGAGCCAGGGTTCAGGTTGCAAAAGGGAAAATTCCGCTACCAATAGAAAAAGCCGTAACAGAACTGGATGATAGTATACATGATGTGGTAAAAGATTACATACCACAAGGTGTAGCAGAGCTTTGTGGCCTTTGGAATTCGAGGGAAATTGCAGGTATGGGTATAGGTAGCGTTTTTCTTACCCGCACTGCCGTAAGTCTTGCCCCCCAAATCGGTATCAAGTCGATGTTTGCGCTTTGTGCGGCATACACAGTGCAAATGGCACAAAATGCCGGTTTTCAAATAGCTACTTTTCTTGGTAACAATGGTACGTTTTATTATCCTAAAGATGACCTTATAGCATCGGCTATGTTGTTGCATGATATCAACGACCTGAGTTATGCAAGCGAGGCAGAGAGAAATGAAATAAATTCGCTGAGAGAAAACCCTGTGCAAATTAAAACAGAAGAGGGAAGGAGAGGTGCATTTGATATTTTTTATGAATTGCAGCTTCCAATTTTGTAGTAAACTAATGAGACATATAAAACTTATTGTTCTGGTTTTTATATGCATTTTATTTCAAAAAAATGCATTTGCCCAAAACCCTGTAGTGTACCGGAATGCCGGTACTAATATGCCGTTTGGGAATACGGTATTGATACTTGAGGATAAACACAGCACACTTTCAGCACAGGAAGCAGTTAACGCAAACGGTTATATACAAACAGCTCAACAGGTACCCAACCTGGAGATGAGCTCATCGGCATTTTGGGTGAAATTCGCTATTACTAATTTAAGTAATGAACCGGACCTGGCAATAGAATATCCGTACCCGACAATTGATAGTGTTTTGTTTGTAGAGGTACTCAATGCGGGCAGCATTAAAAGTATTGCAACGGGTGAATACCAGCCATACAACCAAAGGTTGGTAAAGCACCAGAATTATATATTCAACATACATATACCACAGGGTACTACAAAAACATTTCTGCTGCGGGTTAAATCGTCGGAGCAAATACAGTTGCCGTTGACTGTTGGTACACCGCAATCAATCTTAGAGTCCCTGACAGAAAAAGACCTGATATTCGGGTTATATGCAGGTATCATACTGGTTATGTTGTTCTATAACCTGTTTGTATATTTTACTGTACGCGATAATATTTATCTTAATTATGTATTGTATATACTTTTTGTGGGCCTAACGCAGGCATGTGTACAGGGTTATGCCCCAAGATTTTTGTATCCTAACTCACCTTATCTTGCCAACCTGATGATGGTAGTTGCCCCTGTATTTGTCGGGGTGACGGCTATAGCTTTCCTGAAGCGTTTTATGGCGGTAAAAGATTACACGCCGGTACTGAATAAAGTATTAAATATCTTTCTTGGTATATATGCAGTTATACTTGGGTTAGGTTTCCTGGGGTATTACCAGGTTTCGGCACAAATAGTGCAGATCAATGCCGGTGTCGCATCAATATTCGTGTTTAGCGTCAGTGTGATTATTGCAAGGAAAGGATATAAGCCTGCAAAATTTTTCCTGATAGCTTGGACTATTTTCCTTGCCAGTGTTATAGTGTTTGTGTTGCGCAATTTTAATGTATTGCCGTATAATAATTTCACATACTACGCTTTGCAAATAGGTTCGGCACTGGAAGTAATACTACTATCATTCGCGCTTGCGGATAAGATAAACACCTTCAGGAAAGAGAAAGAAGAATCGCAGGCACAGGCTTTTTTAGCCCTGCAAGAAAATGCACGTATTGTTAGCGAACAGAACGTGATGCTGGAAACGAAAGTTAATGAACGTACCATCGAGTTAAGAGCATCGAACGACGAGCTGAATAAAACACTCAAAGACCTGAAAGAAGCGGAAATGCAACTGGTGGAATCGGAAAAAATGGCCTCGCTGGGTCAGCTAACCGCAGGTATCGCGCACGAGATCAATAACCCCATCAACTTTGTTACGTCGAACGTAAAACCTTTGCAAAGGGATATAGACATGATACTGGATGTTTTAGCCAAAGTAGAGGAACTTACATATTCGGATATAGGACAAGAGGAAAAAAGGGGGAAAATAGATGCGTTAAAGCAAGAATATGATTTCGACTACCTGAAAACAGAAATAGGCTATTTGCTGAAAGGTATCAGTGAAGGATCGAGCCGGACTGCGGAAATAGTAAAGGGGCTGAGAATATTTTCCCGCTTGGATGAAGATGACCTTAAAAAAGCAGATATTAATGAAGGGCTGGATTCTACCACCATTATTGTTAATAATTTATTAGATAATAAAATAGAGATCATAAAGGATTATGATAGTCTACCTTTGGTGGATTGCTATCCCGGTAAACTGAATCAGGTATTTCTTAACATTATAACAAACGGTATCCATGCGCTTAAGTCGAAATTTCATGACCAAAAGGGTGGCGTAGTAACCATACAGACAAGAAGGGCAGATAATGACAAGGTACTTATCAGTATAAAGGACAATGGTACAGGGATGACCGAACAAACAAAAAAGAAGCTTTTTGAACCCTTTTTCACAACAAAAGATGTGGGGGAAGGCACCGGGCTTGGTCTGTCTATTGCCTATAATACAATCAAAAAACACAATGGTACAATCAGCGTAGAATCCGAGATTGGTAAAGGGACTGAGTTTGTAATAGAAATTCCTATAGCACAATAATTTTTTTGTATTTTAGTTACCATTGAGCGACGTTAAAAAAATAAAACTACTATACGTAGATGATGAAGCTAATAACCTCATTAGCTTTAGGGCTTCTTTTAGGTTTGATTACAACATACAGATTGCCAATAGCACAGATGAAGCGCTCAATATTTTAGAGCAACATAAAGATATCAGTGTAGTTTTATCGGATCAGCGTATGCCCGATAAAACAGGCGTTGAATTCTTTGAAGAAATAAGAAAAAAATATCCCAATCCTGTACGGATACTAATTACCGGTTACGCCGATATAGAATCAGTCATTGGAGCTATTAACAGGGGTAATATTTTCAGGTATATTAAAAAGCCGTGGACTGATGTAGATATAAGATCGGCCGTTGATGAGGCCCAGAAATACTACATGGCCACTACCATGCTCACACAAAAAAATGAAGAACTACAGAAAGCATACGCAGAGCTGGATAAATTTGCCTATAGCGCTACACACGATATCAGGGGGCCTATTTTGAGTATGTTAGGTATCATCAGTTTAGCAAAAGATACAGATGACAAAGATGATATAAAGGGAATGTTGGTAATGGTGGAAGATGCCATTACAAAACTTGATAATTATATTATCAGCCTGCACGATCACTATAATGTGCGGCGTGGTGAACTGGAAATTTCAAATATTGATTTTGATGAGATAGTAAAAGATATGAATGCCATGTTTGAGGTGACGAGTAAAGTAGAAAATATAAACTTTACAGTCACCCTATCACAGAATGAGCCTTTCAGATCTGACGCCACATCTATAAAAATAGTGCTTACCAATCTTTTATCTAATGCGTTCAAGTATCAGAAAAAGGACGGTAGCCAGCACAAATTAGTACATCTTAATATTAAAATTAACAATAATGTACTTGAAGTTACTGTTGAAGATAATGGCATTGGTATACCAACTGAAAGTATAAATCATATCTTTAGCATGTTTTATAGGGGAGCACACCAGGAGTTTGGTTCGGGTTTTGGCTTGTATAATGTAAAGGATGCATTGGCAAAGATCAACGGCACTATACAGGTTGAATCGGAAGAAGGTAAAGGCACTAATTTTAAAGTAATCATTCCGGGAAAATAAATGAGCGACGAAAAACTACACTTTATAGTAATTGACGATAGTAAACTTGACTGTTTTATAGCCGATAAAATAATTCAAAATACCGGCAGAAGTGCTAGTATATATACGTTTCAGCAACCTGCAGAGGCGCTAGAGCATATTATGAAGATCGACACAGCTAGTACAGGTAAAACCATTGTATTTGTAGATATACAAATGCCGGTAATGAATGGATTTGAGTTTGTGGAGGCTTTTGAGGCGTTAGATGAAGAGTTCAAAAAACCTTTTATTATATACATGCTTTCATCTTCCATAAATGAGAATGATATAACACGCGTGCGCAGGTACCCTTCAGTAAAGCAATTTTTAAATAAACCATTGAGCGCAAAAACAATGGCTACCGTATTGGAAGAATACTAGATACTTCAAAGGAACTTAAAAGAAAAGCCGGTTAATAAACCGGCTTCCTTTTTATAATTTATTCAACAGTTTCCTTGAAGTTGATGCCATGATGTGATAATTCTGTGAGTATAGGCCTGTAAACAAGTGGCATATTGGGTATTAATACACCAGTAGGTGGCGTTAGTTTCTTGTTCAATACCAGCTTGGCCAGTATGCCCATTGGCAAACCAACTGTTTTTGCCATAGCCGAATACTCCCTGTTTTCACCTTTTATTACCATAGAACTGGTAAGGTTTATTTTACGGCCACGATGTATATATTCTACTTCATGTTGCATTACCACCATGTCTTTTTCAACCGGGGCCATTTCCCATTTTTTCAGCAAAATCTGCAGTAAAAGTTCTGATGATGACAAGTTTCCTTGTTCCAATACATTATCATTAAACAAACCTAGCCATTCCAGCATTGAAATTACTTTGTCATCAGCATTTACCTGTAGTTTGCGTGCAACGTGCTCTGCAAGTGTAACTCCATTGTTATAGCCGGTTTTATTCTTCAGCCATGAAGAATAAGTATAACCAGTAGTGTCAAATTTATCAGTATCGCTGGTGAGACCCAGGTTTATTATGGCTTGCCAGCCTTTGCAAAAGTTAGGGTACCGCAATGTAGCACGTATAAATGTTTTTATATCCGGTACATCGTACAGGTCAAGATATCTTAGTGAATCGCGATTGGGATAATATGCTAACGAACCAAGGGTATCAACCTTTATCTTTTTGTTGTTATCAAATATTTTTTCGTAGGGAACATCGATATGCTTGCCGTTTTGCAGGTATTTAGCACCACCAAGGCCGGCAGTAATAATATTTTTAGGATTCCAGCTAAATTTATAGTGCCAAGGGTTATCGTCAGATTCTGGTGCAACCAGCCCTCCACAATAGGATTTGAAAGATGTAAGGCTAGCGGCTACTCTTTGAATGCTGTGGATTATTTGGTTCGCGGTCATGTGGTCGATACCAGGGTCAAGGCCCATCTCGCACATGAACATCAAACCAGCAGCTTTTACAGCGGCATCCATTTCTTTCATCTCTGGCGAGATATAAGAAGAGGTGATCAGGTTTTTCTTATACTGCAAACAATCTTTTGCCAGGTGAATATGCAAATGCGGTGGCATAAGGGACACAACAATGTCTGCCCTTTGTACTAACGGTTTGCGTTCTGCTTCATTAGTAATATCGATAGTAGCCATTTCAGCGAAAGAATGGCCGTTTATCTTTTCCGCAATTGAATTGGCGTCACCGTCAGCCACTATAACTTTCCATTTATGCCTCGGGGCATGAGATAATAAGTAATGGATAAGATATATGGAAGATTTACCGGCACCCGCAACCAGTATCGTGTACATTTTTCTTCTTACAAATGCTATCTAATCTTCATCAAAAGTAATAGTATTGTTGATTTATTACAAAAATTCAATTATTTATCTTATTTACATATCTGCAAAATTATATACAAAATATGAGTATGATTTGGAACAATAGCTCAATAACAGTTAACGATCTTAATTTATTAAGTAAGAATACCATGAGTGAATTACTTAATATTAAGTTCATAGAAATTGGTGATGACTATCTGAAAGCTACTATGCCGGTTGATAAACACACACATCAGCCATATGGCCTTTTGCATGGCGGAGCTTCAGCTGCATTGGCCGAGACCCTTGGCAGCGTAGCCTCTATGCTTTGCATTAATACTGAAAAGCAAATTTGCGTAGGTATCGAGATCAATTGCAACCATATAAAAGGTAAAAAAGATGGTTTGGATACAGCAACCGCTAAGCCATTGCATACGGGTGCCAGCACGCATGTTTGGGATATACGCATTTGCGATGAGCAAAGTAAATTGATATGCATAAGCAGACTTACTGTTGCAGTATTGAAAAAGCCCGTCAATAAAGCAGTTTAATACACATTTTGTGAATTACTTTTAAGTGGTATAACGACCTTATTTCGTTATATTTGCGTGTATTTTTTTTACACCATTTATGGATCAAAATAACCAGGATATAAATCCGGAAGAAAGTTCGCGGGGTAGAGACAAAATAATTCAGGTTAATATAGAAGAGCAGATGAAAACCGCTTATATCGACTACTCAATGTCGGTAATAGTTGGTCGTGCCCTTCCAGATGTTCGCGATGGCCTGAAGCCTGTTCACCGCCGTGTATTGTATGCCATGCACGAACTGGGCGTTAATTTCAACAAACCACATAAAAAATCGGCCCGTATAGTAGGTGAAGTGTTGGGTAAGTACCATCCTCACGGTGATAGTTCGGTATATGATGCTATGGTGCGTATGGCGCAGCCATGGAGCATGCGCTACACGCTGGTAGATGGCCAGGGTAACTTTGGTTCCCAAGATGGTGACGGCCCGGCGGCTATGCGTTATACTGAGGCCCGTCTTCAACGCCTTGCTGAAAGCATGATGGAAGACCTGGATAAGGAAACGGTTGATTTTTCTCTAAACTTTGACGACTCTCTGGAGGAACCGACTGTAATGCCTACACGCATACCGCAATTACTGCTGAATGGCTCATCGGGTATTGCGGTAGGTATGGCTACGAACATGATGCCACACAACCTTACAGAAGTAATAGACGGTTGTATTGCATTCATTGAGAATAAAGAGATAACTATTGACGAACTGATGAAGTTCGTAAAGGCGCCCGATTTTCCTACAGGTGGTATCATATTTGGTATAGAGGGTATAAAGGCAGGCATGCATACAGGCCGCGGCAGGGTAGTGTTGCGCGGTAAGGTGAATGTGGAAAATACTAAATCGGGCAAGGAACAGATAGTAATTACGGAAGTGCCGTACCAGGTAAGCCGCGATGCACTGGCTGAGAAGATTGGTATGCTGGTTAATAACAAGATCATTGATGGTATTACCCACGTAGCAAATGAATCGAATAAAGATGGTACCCGCCTTGTGGTTGAACTGCGCCGCGACGTTGTGGCACAGGTTGTCATCAACCAGCTATATAAATACAGTGAATTACAAACATCTTATGGTATCAATAACGTGGCCTTGGTTAATGGCCGTCCACGCACACTGAACCTGAAAGATCTTATATCGGAATTTGTTTACTTCCGTCACGAAGTAGTAGTACGCCGTACGCAGTACGAGCTGCGCGAAGCTGAAAAGCGTGCACATATCCTGGAAGGGTATTTAATCGCGTTGGATCATCTTGACGAAGTAATATCTCTAATAAGGAACTCAGTTAACCCTGATGAAGCGAAAACGGGATTAATTGAGAAATTCGGCATGAGCGAGGTACAGTCTAAAGCCGTATTGGAATTGCGGTTGCAGCGCCTTACCGGTATGGAACGCGATAAGATTCGCGATGAGCATGCCGAAATCATGAATCAGATAGCTTACTTCAAAGAAATACTAAGCAATGAAGGCTTGCGTTACCAGATAATTAAAGACGAATTGCTGGATGTGCAGAAGAGATTTGGTGATGAGCGTAAATCTGAAATTCAATACCTGGCTAATGAAATGCGTATTGAAGACCTTATAGAGGAAGAAGACGTAGTGATAACAGTTTCACACTTAGGTTATGTAAAACGCACATCGGCAGTTGAATATCGTTCACAACGACGTGGTGGCCGTGGCGCTATGGGTGGCCGTACACGCGAAGAAGATTTTATTGAACATTTATTTGTCGCATCTACACACCACACGCTTCTTTTCTTTACTGAAAAAGGACGTTGTTATTGGTTGAAGGTATATGAAATACCGGAAGCTGACCGTAACGCAAAAGGCAGGGCTATACAAAACCTGATACAGTTGCCGCCTGACGATAAGATAAGAACGATAATAGATATACCTAACCTGGAAGATAAAGACTACATCACAAGTCACTGTGTGGTGCTATGCACCAAGCAAGGTATTATAAAGAAAACATCGCTTGAAGATTTTAGCCGTCCGCGCCAAAATGGTATCAATGCTATAACTATACAGGAAGGTGACCAACTGTTGGATGTATCACTGACTGATGGCAACAGCTACATTATGATGGCTGTAAAATCGGGCCGTGCAATTTCTTTTGAAGAAGATAAAGTACGTACTACAGGCCGTGGCGCCATTGGCGTATTTGGTATTGAGCTTGATGAGAACAACGACGAAGTCATTGGTATGCTATGTGTATCGAAAGATAATATGAGCAAACAGATACTTGTTGTTTCTGAACATGGTATGGGTAAACGTACTGCTTTCTTTGAAAAGCTGGATGATAATGCAACTGAAGAGGATAAAGCAAAAGCAGTAAAGCGTACAAACGAGGAGGGGATCGAAGAGCTATATCAACTTTCTTACCGCATTACCAATCGTGGTGGTAAAGGTGTAAAGACTATTAACGTGACTGATAAAACCGGTGGCCTTGTAGGTTTGCTTGCAGTTGAAGAAAAAGACGACCTGATGATAACCTGCCGCTCTGGTATCACTATTCGTATGAATGTAGCAAATATACGTGAGGCAGGCCGTGCTACACAAGGTGTTCGTCTTATTAACCTTGACGAAGGTGATTCAATAGCTGCAATTGCGCGCATTGAAGAACAGCAGGTAGAAGGAGAGGACGATAAAGAAGCGGCCGGTGTAATAGATATAAATCCTGTTCCTGAAGCATAACTAACAGATTGTTATGACATTGTAATAAATAGAAGTTAAATCTCCCATTTTATAAAAATGGGAGATTTGTTTTTAATATTTTCGCACTACGAACAAAAACAAAATGATGAAAAAAATCACTTTGATTGCTGCTGGCATTAGCATTGCAGTCAGCAGTTTTGGCCAGAAAAAAAACATACAAAGCGCCATAAACGAGCTTAATACCGACAAAGATTACAACAAAGCCCTTGAGTATATCAATATGGCTGCAAACGATGAGTCTACAAAAGACGATCCGAAGACTTATTTTGTAAAAGGCAATATTTATATGAATATGCAGGCTGATCCAAAATATAAGGATACTAATCCATACAGGGAAGCTACAAAAGCATATTTAACTGCAGCAAAGCTGAAACCCGGTTATGAAAAAGAAACAATAGATCAGGCATTACTGAATGCAGCATTCAATTATTACAACGATGGTATCGTAGCATTCAATGATAAGAAGTATGATGACGCTATGGATTTTATGAAAACAACCATTGAAATTCATGATATGGAAGCGGGGAAAAGGTTTGCTAATAAAAGTTTTGATACTGTAGCCGCACAAGGTAAAATGATAGCAGCATATAGTGCTGTGTATTCAAATAAGAACGATGAAGCATTGCCATTATTGATTGCAGCAAAGAACGATCCAATAGCGGTTAATGCCAACATATATGTTATGTTGTCTGATATTTATCGCCAACAAGGTAAAGATGCTGAATTCCTGGCTACACTTGATGAAGGTGCAGCTAAATATCCTGAGAATGATAATATTCGTGTTCAGCAATTAAATTACTATATCAAAACAGGTAAGCAGGATGTTATTATCGCTAAGCTGGAAGAAGCTATTGCGAAAAACCCCAGCAATGCCAGCTACCAAATGCAATTGGCCAATACCTATAATACAATGGCTAATCCTAAAGATGCATCTGGTAATGATATGCCTAAACCTGCTAATAGCGGTGAGCTAATGGATAAAGCAGAAGGATATTACCTGGCAGCGCTTAAGATTGATCCTAATAACATTGGCTATTCATACAATACCGGTGCGTTGTATTTCAACAAGGCAACAGAAGTTAACAACCAGATGAATAAGGTTACAGGTACCAGTGCGGCAGAGGTGAAAAAGTATGATGAACTGAAAGTGCAAAGGGATAAATATTTTGAACAAGCAATACCATATCTTGACAAAACTTATCTAGCCCTTGACCCTAAAGTTTCCTCTTTAAATGACGATGACAGGTTTTATTATCAATCATCATTAGTAGCACTACGCGAAATATATGCCCGCCAAAACAAGCTTGATAAAGCAAAAGAATTGAAGGATAAACTGGATGCAAGCAGAAAGTAATTCCTGTATAAAATAATATAAAAAGGCGCCACAAATTTTGTGGCGCCTTTTTTGTGACACTTCACTATCTATTCAGCCATCATTTCTTCAATCACAGCCGTAATATCTTCTGCATTTGGCTTGGAGAAATAGTCGCCATCGGTAGCATAAGCAGGGCGGTGAGCTTGTGCGGTAAGTGTGCGTGGTGCAACATCCAGCCAGCGGAAGCCACTTTGCTTTTCCATTACCTGCTGAAACATATATGCTGATGCACCACCTGGCACATCTTCATCAACAAAAAGAATACGGTTAGTTTTCTCCAGCGATTTAACTATCATGTGGTTGATATCAAATGGTAGTAAGGTACGCACATCAATCACCTCACAACTAATGCCCTGAGGTTCCAGGTAATTGGTAATAGCTTCTTCTATTACTCTAAGTGTTGAACCATAAGATACGATAGTTATATCTGCACCTTCGCGTACTATTTCAGGTACGCCAAATGGTACGGTAAAGCTATCGAGGTTGTCGGGCATTTTCTCTTTCAGCCTATACCCGTTCAGGCATTCTATAACTAAACCCGGTTCATCACTTTGTAGTAGCGTATTGTACATGCCTGCGGCCTGTACCATGTTTCTTGGTACGCACAAGTTCATACCCCGGATACTGTTTATGATCATACCTATTGGCGAGCCACTATGCCATATACCTTCCAGCCTGTGGCCACGTGTACGTACTATTATCGGGCATTTCTGTCCGCCGCGTGTGCGGTATTGCATGGTGGCTACGTCATCGCTTAATGGTTGCAGGCCATAAAGCAGGTAATCAAGATATTGTATCTCTGCTATCGGGCGAAGGCCACGCATAGCCATACCCAAACCTTGTCCAATTATGGTCGCTTCGCGTATGCCGGTATCGGAAATGCGTAATTCGCCATATTTTTCCTGTAAGCCTGCAAAGCCCTGGTTTACATCGCCTATTTTACCAAGGTCTTCGCCAAAAGCAAGTACTGCAGGGTTGTGCGCGAAAGTATGATCGAAGAATTTGTTCAAAATTTCATAGCCATTCAATACAGCAGAATCGGCTGAATATACGGGGGCTACTTCTTTTATATTGCTTACGCTGAATTTCGATTGTGAATGCAAATGCGAACTGAACTTTTCCCTGTTATCCTGGGATAGCGTATTATACAGATTACGCAGGTTTCTTACTGCATCGCTATTCTGTTTACACATACCCAATATGCGCCTCAGCGTCTGCATCACATCTTTGCGTATAGGTTCTTTTATTGCATTCAGTTGCTGAACTAACTGCGCTATTTGTGTGGCATGTTCGCCACCTTCATATACTACCTGGTTGCATGCAGTAGTAACTTGTTGTATTTGCTGGCGTATGGGTGTAACAAAATTATCCCAGGCACGTTGTTTAGCCGTTCGCGCTTCATTTTTTGCTTCTTCTTCTATTAGTTCAATTTCCTCTTGTGTAGTTATCTCATTATCCAGCAGAAAACTACGCATCTGTGTCAGGCAGTCCATCTCCTTTTCCCATTCCAGGCGCTCTTTACTTTTATAGCGCTCATGAGAGCCTGAAGTAGAGTGGCCTTGTGGCTGGGTGACCTCCTGTACGTGAAAAATAGCCGGAATATGTGTTTCGCGTATACGCTTTATTCCTTCCTGGAAGGTTTGTACAAGGCCGGCATAATCCCATCCTTTTACTGTGTAGATATTAAGCCCGCCTTTACGGTCGTCCCACTGCATACCGGCAAGTGCTTCGGATATTGAGTTCTTTGTAGTTTGGTATTTACGCGGTACTGATATGCCATAGCCATCATCCCAAATAAATATTGCCATTGGTACTTGTAAAACGCCTGCGGCATTCACTGTTTCCCAAAAAAGTCCTTCAGATGTTGAAGCATCGCCAATGGTGCAAAAAACCACCTCGTTACCATTGTTAGTAAACTTTTCGAAGCCCTTTTGTAGTTCTTTTACATTACGGTACATTTTCGATGCATTGGCCAGGCCCAATGCACGAACCATTTGCCCCGCAGTTGGCGAGATATCGCTAGAAGACTGTGGTGCTTTGGTAAGATCTTTCCATTCGCCATTATCATCCAGCCAGCGTGTACCATAATGGCCATTCATCATCCGGCCGGCTGTTGAAGGTTCATTTTCCACATCCGGGTTAGCGTATAATTGTGAAAAGAATTTTTCAATATCGCTCATGCCGGTGGCAAACATGAGGCTTTGATCGCGGTAATAACCGGAACGAATATCGCCGGGTTGCATAAACTTGGCTGCAGCTATCTGTGCCAGCTCTTTACCATCGCCAAAGATGCCAAATTTGGCTTTCCCTGTCAGCACTTCGCGTCGGCCAATAAGGCTGGCTTCGCGGCTGGCAATAGCAAGCCTGTAGTCGGCAAGTGCTTCTTGTTTAAAATCTTCGAACGATAATCTAGTTGAATTTCTAGTAGTTGTGGCTTCCTGCAGCATATCTTACAAAGGTAAAAGTCAATTCGCAAAAATGGAAAGTACAAAAATAAATAAAACTGCTGCCACAGTTGTTAGATATTGGGCGACATCCGTTTTTCTTCAATAGCCTTTTCCCATTTATCATAATCCAATACACTAAACTTCACTACGTCATATTGTAAATAATGTATTGCAAGAATATTAGCATCTGTATGCAACTGTTCGTTGGAAATGCTATTAATAGTATCCAGGTCGATAGATGCAGCGGGTATCGTAGCGCCTTCTATTACAAAAACTAGATGTTTTGGGGTTAAAACTAATCTGCCATGTTGCATAACAGTAGCTGAATCTACCCAAATAGCTGGTTCGCTTATCACCACACCTTCACGCTTCAGCTTTTCTTCTACAGTCCTTTCCATCACGTATCGGTTTTGTTATACTAAGTTAAGCTATCTAATCTATGCCACCACGTTCCTTAATGTATTGTTTGGTACGTAATGGCCTTAAAATGCGTATCATTTGCAGAATAACTGAAAGACATATTAGCCCCATACCCATATAAAATCCCCAGTTTAGTTCTTTGTTTTCCCCAAAAAATAGAAAGGCTAACAAAATACCATACACAGGTTCAAGGTTTACACTAAGTGTGGCAGTAAAAGAACTGATATATTTTAAGGCATTTAAAGCAAGCGATTGCGCCCACACTGTGCAACAAAGGCTGAGTATAATTAGCCAGAGCCAATCATATCTTACTGGAAGGAGTACAGTGTCGGGGTAGTATATTAGTTGCAAAGGGAGTAATAATGTTATTAATATCCAGCCGCTCCCCATTTCGTAAAACACCATTGTACGTGCAGGGTATTTATTGGCTATTCGTTTATTAAGTACAGTAAAAACAGAACTAAGTATAGCTGCAATAACCCCAAACAATATACCTAATCCATATAGTTGTTGAAAACGATAGATAAAATATACACCAATCAGTGCCAGTATACCAAGCATCAGCTCTATCTTGTCGTGTTTGCTTTTATTTACATACGGATCGAGCATTGTAGTAAATACACTGGCGGTAGATAAGCAAACCAAGGCAATAGACGCATTGGCGAACTTAATGGCACCATAAAAAGCCACCCAATGTATGCCCATAAGGCAACCAACAAGGGTTAATTGCAGCATATCGCGCCGCTGTATTTTTACCCATTGTTTGCGATAAAAAAGAATAGCAGCCATGAATAAAGCAGTTAGCAGCATACGGTACCAAACCAATATGGGTGCGCTAAGGCTTATGGCTCTACCCAATACCCCCGTAAAGCCCCAAAGTAAAACCGCCGTATGGATTTGTAATAAAGCTTTTTTCATGTGTTTGTCTCAAAAAAATGCAAACTTATAATTAAAAATAGGCTAGTAATATTTTATTCTTCTTTAAGAAAAAATATACCTGCATCAAATCTTATAACTACTTTTGTTCGCAATAGTTAAAACAAATTATCGTTTACCTTTCTCTGTTATAGGGTTTAATGAATAATACATATACCGATCTCGTACATCAGACCTTCGATTTTCCACAGGAAGGCTTTAGCGTTAAAGACAATTATCTTGAGTTTAACGGCGTTGACGTTAAAAAGCTCATTGATAAATATGGCACACCTTTCAAGTTGACCTATCTGCCTAAGATCGGGATGCAAATTGGCAAAGCCAAAAAGATGTTCAATGACGCTATTAAAAAGCATAAGTATGATGGGCAGTATTTCTATTGTTATTGTACTAAAAGCTCTCACTTTTCTTTTATAGTAGAAGAAACGCTGAAGCACGGCGTGCACCTGGAAACATCTTTTGCCTACGATCTTGAAATAGTAAAACAACTATACAAGCGCCGCAAGATCACGAAGGAAACCTATATTATATGTAATGGTTTCAAGACGAAACAATACACACGTAATATAGCCCGCCTGATAAACGACGGCTTTAAGAATGTAATACCTGTACTGGATAATAAAAACGAATTTGAGGACTATAAAAAATCAATTCGTTCAAAAGGACCTGTAAATATAGGTATCCGTATTGCCAGTGAAGAAGAACCTACTTTCGATTTTTATACTTCCCGCTTAGGTATCCGCAGCCGCGATGTACTGGAGTTTTATGTTGACAAGATAAAAGGCAACAACAAGTTTCAGCTGAAGATGCTCCACTTTTTTATGAATAAGGGTATCAAAGACGATATCTATTATTGGAGTGAGCTAAATAAGGTTGTAAATCTGTATTGTCAACTAAAGAAGATTTGTCCTGAATTGGACGGCTTAAATATTGGTGGCGGTTTCCCTATCAAGCATTCGCTTGGTTTCGATTACGATTACAACTATATGGTGAACGAGATTGTATCGAACATCAAAAAAGTATGTAAAAAGAATAAGGTTGATGTACCTAATATATATACCGAATTTGGCTCTTTCACAGTAGGTGAGGCCGGTGCAGTTATTTATAGTATTCTGGACGATAAGATGCAGAACGACCGTGAGATATGGTATATGATCGATAGTTCTTTTATCACCACTTTGCCGGATACCTGGGGTATTGGGGAAAAATTCCTCTTGCTGCCTATTAACCGTTGGGATAAAGAATATCAGGAAGTGCACTTAGGTGGGCTTACCTGCGATAGTCATGATTTTTATACATCTGAAGAACATATCAACGCCGTATTCTTACCTAAAATAGATAAAGAGAAAGGCTCAGAGCCTTTATACATAGGTTTCTTCCATACAGGTGCTTACCAGGATCAGCTAGCTGGTTATGGTGGTATCAAACACTGTATGATACCATCGCCCAAGCACGTGGTAGTAGAATATGATAAAAATGGTGAGTTGGAAGACTGGCTATATGCAAAAGAGCAGACAGCGCAAAGCATGCTGAAGATACTTGGTTACATAAGATAGTTAAAATAGAAAAAGGCGAAGTAGATACTTCGCCTTTCTTTTGCTTTGTTGTGTCGTCTGTCAAACTATAAATTCTTAGTTAACTGTTATAACCTGCGATTGAGGTTCAGCTTGCTCGTTCTTTGGCAGGCTTACATTCAATATACCATCTTCATATTTAGCGGTGATGGCTGAGGTATTCACCTTATCGTTCATCTTAAAGCTTCTTTTGAAAGAACGGAAGCTGTATTCGTTACGCACCCATTTAGTTGCTTCTTCTTTGTTCTCTTCTTTTTGTTCAAAAGAAATAGTCAGAATGTTTTTCTCTACCTGGATCTTGAAATCATCTTTCTTCAAGCCTGGTGCTACTACATGCAGTTCGTATTCTTTCTCTGTGTCTTTGATGTTTACAGGTACATTCATGTAGCCAGGCTCATCTGCTACACGGCTAAGGCCATTTTGAATGAAATCGTTCATTAAACCGCTAAAAGCGCGGGGGTGGATGTGGTAATTAGATTTTGCTTGAAACATAGTTTTGAATTTTTAATTGTTGTGTTTTAATCTTTACAACTACTGTTCAAACCATAGACCAATCTAATTTTTAGGACATTTTGGCGGTTTAAATTGATTTTTAATGACAAAATGTCTAAATATATGTAATTATGGACATCATTTATGGCGTATTAAGGCGATATGCCATCAGTTAAACCAAAATTAATTTCCTTTTGCCAAACCTTTTTCTGATATTTGCTATGCTTACGATGGGTTAGTAAGTACAGTCCTATCCCGACATAGTATGTATGTCGGGATTTTTTTATGCCCTAATTTGAAGTGATTTATTTACCTGATTCCAGCTACCCGGGCAACATAATCATCCACATTGCTGAATAGGAAATCAGGGTATTCACTACTGAATTTCATTTTTACAAAACCACCAAGTAGCGGTCTTGCTGCCGGTTGATTGAGGGATGCAGTATCAAGCGGAATTAATTCATATCCGGCATTGGGGAAATATTGCAATACACGAAGCGCCAATTCAACTCGGTTCATGTAGTCAGTACCTCCAATATGGTAAATGCCACTCTTGCCGTCTTTCAACAGCAGGAACATTGCTCTTGCAATATCCATTGCATTAGTTGGACTTGCGTATTGATCGTAAGGAAGTTTAAGCGTAAGTTTTTGATTGTTCTTGCATTGGTCAATTATGCGTGCTACAAAATTTTTACCTCTTGCCTCATCACCATAAATATTAGTTACACGCAGCACTAATGTGTTTTCAATTTCCCTCAATGCCATCTGCTCTGCCTCCAGTTTATGGCGTGCATAAACGCTTAATGGATTCAATGGAGCGTCTTCGCGGTATGGGCCGTTCTTACCATCAAATACATAGTCGGTAGAAATATAAACAAAGGTGGCACCGCATTGTTTAGCTACATCTACCAGGTTTTGTGTGCTTTGTACTGTTTGCTGATAGCTTTCATTTTCATGCGTTTCGCAATAGTCAACGTGAGTTAACGCACCGCAATGCACAATGATATCAGGATTATAATTTACTATGTCGAAATTATCGGGGTTGGGTTGTAATGTGTTGTAGAACACAAGTCCCGGCTGTTCGTAGGAGAAATAAGAGCCCACTACTTCCCATCCTTTTTCTGTAAAATGTTTTTGGCAATTGTTACCAACTAAACCCGACGCGCCTGCTATAAAAACTTTCATAAACTATATAGTGCGATAAAAATACAAAAGCCATCTTAATGATAAGATGGCTTTTGAAAAGAATTATAATATTATTTATACCGTTGCAGCATAAGCGCCAATGTTTGGCATTTCCTGCGGGTACATTTTCTTGTCAAGTTTTTCTTGCAATGCACTAAATGCTTTCAGTGTTATATCAATATCCTCATCGGTATGTGAAGCTGTAGGTATCAGGCGCAAAATGATCTGGCCTTTAGGAATAACCGGATAAACAACTACCGAACAGAAAATGTTATAGTTCTCACGCATATCGAATATAAGTTGCGTAGCATCGAACAACCCACCTTTCATGTGTACAGGGGTAACAGGTGTGTTAGTAGTGCCTATATCAAAACCACGATCGCGAAGGCCTTTTTGCAGCCTGTTTACATTATGCCATAGTTTTTCTTTCAATTCAGGTCTTGTACGCAACAGTTCAAGCCGTTTCAGGTTGCCTTTTACTATTGCCATCGGCAAAGATTTGGCAAACACCTGCGAACGCATGTTATAGCGAAGGAACGTCAATACTTTTTTATCGGCAGCCAGGAAACCACCAATACTTGCCATAGATTTGGCGAAGGTAGAAAAGTACACATCTATACCATCCATGCAGTTTTGCTCTTCACCTATGCCGGCACCTGTTTTGCCCATAGTGCCAAAACCATGTGCATCATCTACAAACAGGCGGAATTCGTATTTGTTTTTCAGGTCAGCTATCTCTTTCACTTTACCCTGGTTACCGCTCATGCCAAAAACACCTTCAGTTATCACTAAAATGCCACCACCTGTTGTAGCAGCCATTTCAGTAGCGCGTTGCAATTGCTTTTCGCAATCTTCAACATTGTTGTGTTTGTAAACATAACGGTGCCCCGGGTGCATACGCAAACCATCTATTATACAGGCATGTGACTCAGCATCGTAAACTATTACGTCGCGGCGGCTGCAAAGACTGTCGATGGCTGATACCATACCCTGGTAACCGAAGTTGAATAACATTGCATCTTCTTTACCAACAAATTCAGCAAGGTTTTTCTCCAGTTGCTCGTGGTAGTTTGAGTTACCGCTCATCATACGCGCACCCATAGGGTAGGCAAGTCCAAATTCTTCAGCAGCATCTTTATCTGCTTTGCGCACTTCCGGATGATTTGCCAATCCTAAATAGTTATTCAGGCTCCAAACAATACGCTCTTTACCCTGAAACATCATTCTGTTGCCTATTTCGCCTTCCAGCTTAGGAAATGCAAAATATCCCGGCGCTTTTTCAGCATAATCACCTATCGGCCCCAACCTGCTTTCAAACTTGGCAAATAAATCCATAATATGTTTATATATATTTTATATGAAGGATAAATTAAATAATCGGGGCGAAATTAACGAAAATATTGCTGAAAATGTAAGTTTTATAGTTTGCTTATACGCATTTTTGTAGCATAAAGCATACTCATGAAGCGGCTTCTGTTACTTATCTTTTTCCTGTTATCATTACCATTCTTGTCTGTTGCGAAGGAACCGGTTAAAAGGCCAAAGCTGGTAGTAGGAATTGTAATTGATCAAATGCGCTGGGACTATCTATACAGGTATTACGAACGGTATCAGGAAGATGGTTTTAAGCGCCTGATGAATGACGGGTTTAACTGTCAGAATACATTTATTAATTACTTACCATCCTTCACAGCTCCGGGGCATTCAGCAGTGTACACAGGTTCTGTACCAGCTATACATGGTATTGCTGCTAACGATTGGCTGGATAATGCAACCGGGCGGGTATGGTATTGCACAGAAGATACTACTGTAATACCTGTGGAGGGTAGCTATATTGCAGGTAGGATGAGTCCGCGTAATTTACTGGTAACCACTATAACTGATGAACTGAAACTTGCTACAAACGCACGTTCTAAAGTATTTGGAATTTCTATAAAAGACAGGGGGAGTATTTTGCCTGCAGGGCATATGGCAAACGGGGCCTTTTGGTTCGATGATAGCACGGGCAATTTTATTAGCAGCTCCTACTATTACAAGCAATTGCCGCAATGGATGCACGACTTTAACGCTAAGCGCCATGCCGACACTTTTATAAACCAGGCATGGAATACACTGTACCCGATAAATACATATTTACAAAGCACGGAAGATGATTCAAAATATGAAGGTGTATTAGCGGGAGAAAAAGAACCGGTATTTCCGCATAGTGTAAAAAAGGGCATTTATGGCTACTATAATTTACGGTTTGTGCCTGGTGGCAATACGCTTACATTCAATGCCGCAAAAGAATGTATAAGGGCCGAACAACTGGGGCGAAATGGAACAACTGATTTTCTTTGCCTGAGTTTTTCTACAACAGATTATACCGGCCATAATTTTGCGCCTAATTCGATTGAAGTTGAAGATATGTACCTGCGCTTAGATAAGGAACTTGCTTCTTTTCTTCATTATTTAGATGATATGGCAGGTGCAGGTAACTATACAATATTTCTTACTGCCGATCATGGTGGGGCGCACAACGCCAGCTTTATGAAAGACAGAAATATACCTGCCGGTGCTGACGATCCAGCAATATCATCAACCAATTTGAGGAGTGCTATTCAAGAAAAATTTGGTACCGACCAACTAATAAGATCAATTACTAATTATCAGGTGTATCTAAACGATGAATTGATTGCCGAAAAGAAAATTAATAGGAGCGATGTAAAACGTGAGATAATAAATTGGTTGAATACTCAGCCCGCTGTGGCGTATGCTGCCGATATGGAAACACTTGAAAATACACCCATACCGCACCCTATTAAAACTATGATGATAAATGGGTATAATCGTAAACGCAGCGGTGTTATACAAATAATACTTGAACCGGGCTGGTATAGCGGTGAGCATGGTGCCACAGGTACTACGCATGGTTCGTGGAACCCATACGACACACATATACCACTGCTTTGGTATGGATGGGGCATACAAAAAGGGAAAACATACAGTACCACTTATATTACAGATATATCGGCTACACTGTCTGCTTTACTGCATATTCAAATGCCGGACGGCTGTATAGGAAGTGTAATACCCGGTATTATTAATAATAACTAATGGCGCGCTAACCTGCGAAATAAAAGAGGCTGCAATGCAACCTCTTTCGTAAATGTCATTAAATTTAATCTTATTAGCTATGCTTTGGTATTTGCCCAGCACCTGCGTAGTAGCGAGCCCAATAGGTGTCATTCAGGTTGCTGATGGCAACACCACGGCTGCTGCTGGAGTGGACAAAATAGTTGTTCATAAGATATACGCCAACATGCGAAATACGTTTGCCCCGTGTACGGAAGAAAACAAGGTCACCTTCTTTTAGCTTGTCAGTATCCCACACCATACTGCAGTTGTTAAACTGTTCAAATGCTGTACGTACAACATCAGTTCCAAAAACAGATTCGTATAGGCGCTGTACAAATGCTGAGCAGTCGATGCCATTTTTATCATTGCCGCCCAAGCGGTAACGTACGCCGTACCATTCGTCTATAAAATTGTATAAAGAAAGATTAGTAATTGCTTTTGCCGGAACACGCAGCATATCTGCATATTTCAGTTGCATACCCGTAACGCCAACAGGCGAAGTGCTTCTTTTTATGCGGGTTTCTATAGTTGCGGTACTTACCGTATTAGCGTTACCACCTTCTAAAGTGATATTTTCAATAAATTTTGGATTATGTTTTGCGTTGTGAGATAGGGAAGGACTATTGATATTCTTGTTTGCGCTACAACCCACCAGCACCAGTGAGGCTGCAAGGCATACACTTTGACATGTAGTCTTCAGATCGATCATCAGTAAGAAATTTGGGTGTTGATTGCAAATATATAGTTATCGGGTTGTTAATGCAAGTTTTATTGGCTCGATTAACATTTTGTTGATATGACCGTAAATTTGAAGATAACATGATACCGTATAAAAATAGAAATAGTAATTCAGGTATTGTGGCCTACGAGGCAGGTGGCAATTTTATCATTATTCGTTTTAAAGATGGCGGAACCTATTTGTATAATGATACAAAACCTGGGGCTAAACATGTAACTGCAATGTTGCGACTGGCTACAAATGGGAAAGGCCTGGCTACTTATATAAATAAGTATGTACGGGAAAATTATGATCGAAAAATATAAAATAAAAAAAAGGAACATCCGTTTTGATGTTCCTTTTTTGAGTAAATGAAATGGGACTACTTTTTATTTCTTATTGCTGACTTGGCAATGTAAACTTTATGCCCTTTATCATCTATCCAGTAGTATTTTGAATCATTGTCGATATATATGGTTTGACCTTTGGGGCCTTCTTTGCCATCATATACCTGGTCGGTAACATGAGCAGCACCTTTGGCAGCTACTTCAGCGGTTTTATTACCTACTTTTTTAGCACCTTCTTTTACTTCCTGCGCACCTTTCTTAGCGCCATCCTTTACTTCGTCTTTTACCTGTGCTTGTGAAGATATGTTGAAGCACAATGCACAGGCAGCCATCATAATGAGTATCTTTTTCATAGTATTATTTTTTACTGGATTATATGTAAAAATTATGCCTTGAAACCAGATTTAGATACTGTAAAATGTTAAAAGCAAAAAGAGGAACGCCGTTATGACGTTCCTCTTTATTCGTAGCGAGGACAGGGATCGAACCTGTGACCTTTGGGTTATGAGCCCAACGAGCTACCGCTGCTCTACCTCGCGATGTGGATGCAAATGTACGGGGTTGATATTGATTTACCAAACGCTTTTCTTTTTATTTCTTTTACGCGATGCATCGTGTTACTTTTACAATCTTATGTCAGCAGAATTTCGTTCGGGTTTTGTAAATATTTTTGGTGCACCCAATGCAGGTAAATCTACTTTGCTCAATGCATTATTAGGTGAGCAATTGGTTATTACATCGCACAAGGTGCAAACCACCCGCCATCGTATATTAGGTATCCTCAACGAACCTAACTACCAGATCGTTTTTTCTGATACGCCGGGTATTATTGAGCCAAAATATAAATTGCACCAGAAAATGATGATGCAGGTAAAAAGTGCGCTGGAAGATGCAGATGTGGCTATATTAATGCATGATATATCGGCACCGGTAGAAGAATTTGAAGCTGTTATGGCACTGCTGAAACTGAACGCACCTGCTATATTATTGCTCAATAAAATTGATACGGTAAAAGACAAAGCTGAGATAGAGCAAAAGGTAAAATTCTTCTCAGAAAAATATCCTGCATGGAAAATACTACCTGTATCGGCACAAAAGAAAACGAATATAGATAAGATAGTCCCGCTGCTTTTGGCGCAATTGCCGGAAGCTCCTCCATATTATCCGGAAGACAGCATGTCGGATAGGCCGGTTCGTTTTTTTGTTAGCGAATTGATACGCCAGCAGATATTTAATATGTATCACGAAGAGATACCTTATCATACGGCGGTCATTATACAATCGTACGAAGAAAAAGCAACACTGAATGTTATAAAGGCTGAAATAATTGTGAGCCGCGAAACACAAAAGATCATACTTATAGGAAAAGGTGGCAGCCTCATCAAACAGTTGGGTATTAAATCGCGTCAGGCAATTGAAGAATTTACCCAGGCCAAAGTGCATCTTGAGCTATTTGTAAAAGTGCGCCCTAAATGGCGCGATAATGAGAACTACTTGCGCGAGTATGGCTATAACACTTAATGAGCCATATATACAAGAGTTGCAGGCTAATTGGTACAAACCCTATGTTCAGCAAGTAGATATACTCCGGCTCGATGTTTTACATCCTGTAGTATCGGGCAATAAATGGTATAAACTAAAACGAAATATCATTTTTGCCAAAGAACATGGCTTCAAATCAATACTTACATTTGGTGGCGGATATTCTAATCATCTGGTAGCCACAGCGGCAGCAGCACAATATCATGGATTAGGGGCTATTGGCATAGTTCGTGGTCAATACAGCCAACTTACACCCACATTGCAGGTTTGTCAACAATACGGTATGCAACTGGCATTTGTACCACAACAGGAATACAGGTTAAAGACTGATGAGGTATGGCTGAATGAATTGCTTGAAAAATATGATAACCCTTTCCTGATACCTGAGGGTGGAGCTAATGTGCAGGGCAGGGAGGGTGCAGCGGAAATTGCTCAATACATTCTTCCTGATTATACGCATATATGTTTATCTGCCGGTACGGGTACCACGTTTATTGGTTTACGTAATGCGTTGTCTGAAGAACAGTATATGCTGGGCTACGTACCCATGAAAGGTGGTACCTACCTGAAATCTGAAATTACACCGTTTGTTACAGATAATAATTGGAAGCTTTTTGATGACTTTCATTTTGGTGGCTTTGGGAAATATACTGATCAGCTTATCAATTTCATGAATAAGTTTTATGAACAACACCGTATTCCGCTGGACATTGTATATACTTCTAAAATGATGTACGGTATAGAACACCAGTTAGCTGAAGGTATATTTCCCGCAAGTGCCAAAATATTATGTGTACACACTGGTGGTTTGCAAGGTAACGCGTCTGTATCACATAGGTTGGTGTACTAGTGTCCTGTGCATAATATATTATATTGCATACCTAAGCAGTAGCATATGTCAGAAATCCATACCGCTAAAAAGGGTAACAGGCTTACTTTATATATAATTATCGCACTGGTCGCGGGTATTGTTTTAGGTTTTGCATTCAACTCTGGTTATGTGCAAACTGAAAATACACAGTTAGCGCTTCTTGATAGCCAGAGCAATGCTTTGCAAACGCAGATAAAGGCTATAACGGATACTGGCAGTTCGCGGTATAAAGATGTAGTTACCGCAAGGCTGCAACTAGCTAAGCAATCTGCCGCGATCATGGAAACGCGCGACCATAAATTGGAACCATTCTCATTAATGGCAGATATTTTCCTCCGGCTAATAAAAATGATAGTAGCACCCCTGGTCTTTTCAACACTTGTAGTAGGTGTAGCTAAACTGGGCGATATGAAAGCCGTAGGGCGCATTGGTGGTAAAACATTGCTTTGGTTTTTTAGTGCATCATTTGTCAGCCTGTTATTAGGTGCCATACTGGTCAATTTTTTCAAGCCTGGCATAGCTATGCATCTATCAGTGCCCGATGTAACACTGGATACCGGCATTAAAAGAACAGCGCTTACCCTAAAAGACTTTTTATATCATGTATTCCCTGCCAGCGTTTTTGAATCGATGGCTAAGAACGAGATATTGCAGATTGTTGTATTCGCATTATTTTTCGGTGTGGCTACGGCTGCAATTGGTGAAAAAGGTGAGATTGTAATAAAGGCTTTCGACGCTATATCGCACGTTATTCTTAAAGTAACCGGATATGTAATGAATTTTGCACCACTGGCTGTTTTTGGTGCAATGACCGCAATTATCGCCAAACAAGGCCTGGGTATTTTAAAAACATATTCCATATTTATCGGCGAATTCTATTTTGCATTGTTGCTTTTATGGATATTGCTATTACTGGCGGGTAGCCTGTTCGTAAAGCGACGAATATTTACTTTGATACAACGAATAAAAGAACCTACTATGCTGGCATTTAGTACCAGTAGTAGCGAAGCGGCTTTCCCTAAAACAATGATGGAGCTGGAACGTTTTGGTTGCGAAAACCGTATTGTAAGTTTTGTTTTGCCACTGGGTTATTCCTTCAATCTTGATGGCTCGATGATGTATATGACATTTGCCTCTTTATTTATTGCACAATCTTATGGTATTCATTTAGATATAGGCACACAAATGAGCATGCTTATGGTGTTGATGCTTACCAGTAAAGGTATTGCGGGTGTACCGCGTGCATCTCTGGTAGTTATTGCCGGTACGCTAGCTACTTTCAATATTCCTGAAGCTGGCCTGGCTCTTCTATTAGGTATAGACCCCTTGCTGGATATGGGCCGTAGCGCTACCAATGTAATAGGCAATAGCGTGGCTACAGTTGCTGTAAGTAAATGGGAGCGCGCACTTGGTGACTGAAATATGGGTTAAATTCTTTATTTTCACCCCTTTAAGAAAAATCTTCATGCACGATTTTATTGAGCTTTTGAAAGAGCTGATGAATGCTGAGAAATTAGCAGCGCTTGTTACCCTATATGGCGGCCTGTATCTGGTAGCTTTTATCATATTTGCTGAAACAGGTTTATTCGTTGGTTTTTTTCTTCCCGGCGATTCATTACTATTTGTTACAGGCCTTATGATAGCCAATTCATTGAACCCTACTGATAGCCATTTATTGAACCTTGTTTACTGGATATCGCTTATTAGCGTTGCAGGTATTTTTGGTAATATGGTTGGCTACTGGTTTGGTAAAAAGACAGGGCCTTTACTTTTTGAGCGTAAGGATACACTATTATTCAAACGTAAGCATATTATACAGGCAAAGGAGTTTTACGATCAGCGTGGTGGTAGTGCTATTATTTTAGCCCGCTTTCTGCCTATTGTACGCACTTTTGCGCCTATAGTAGCGGGGGTGGTGAAAATGGATAAAAAGAAATTTTTTCTGTTCAATATAATAGGCAGCGTAGCATGGGTATCTAGCATGACCTTAGCCGGATTTTTCCTGGGTGAAAATGATTGGGTGAAGCATAATTTCGAAAAAATAGTTATTGGTCTTATTGTCGTAACTACCGCACCTGTGCTTTTTAAAATGTTCTTTGGTAAGAAAAAATCGCCTATACAGGAAGTGAGTGAAGATGTAGTAGAGGAAGCGTTTACTTCTGAAAAAGAAGAAAATACACTTTAGCTACATGCAAGACAATAAAAAAGTAATTTCTTTATTAAGTATCCCAGTGTTGGTAGCAGCACTGGGATATTTTGTTGATATATACGATCTGCTATTATTCAGCATAGTACGTATAAAAAGCTTAAAGAGCCTGGGCCTGACTGATGAGTTGGTTAGCAGCGAAGGTATGTCCATCATCGGGCATCAAATGTTTGGCCTTCTTTTGGGTGGTATATTATGGGGTGTGATGGGTGATAAGAAGGGGCGGCTCAGTGTACTTTTCGGTTCTATTCTATTATACTCGGTGGCTAATATTGCAAATGGTTTTGTGCAAACTGTAGAACAGTATAGTATCTGCCGGTTTATTGCAGGTATTGGGCTGGCTGGCGAATTGGGGGCGGGGATTACACTGGTAAGCGAATTAATACCTAAGGAAAAACGAGGCATTGCAACTTCCCTTGTTGCAGGTATTGGTCTTACAGGTGCAGTGGCAGCTTATTTTATTGCACAAAGTTTCGATTGGCGCGTGTGCTATTACATAGGCGGCGGTCTGGGCCTGGCGCTGCTTTTATTACGTGTTACTGTGTTTGAATCGGGAATGTTCAAAAATATTCAGCATGAAAAAATAAGCAAGGGCAATTTTTTAATGTTTTTCAATAATCGAGAACGTTTCAGGAAGTATTTGCTGAGCATACTTATAGGTCTGCCCACATGGTATGTTATAGGAATTCTGGTGTCTTTTTCCAGAGAGTTTGGTAAAGCTTTTAATATAGAAGAAGAAATAAACCCCGGTAAAGCTGTCATGTTTGCTTATGTAGCAATTTCAATAGGGGATATATTAGTTGGGTTAGTAAGTCAATGGCTGCAAAGCCGTAAGAAAGCGTTGTATATTTTTTATGCACTTACTATTATTTCAATAGTCATGTATTTCAACCAATACAATGGTACTGCCAGCGGTATGTATGCTATCTGTGCTTTCATGGGTTTTGCCACAGGTTTCTGGGCCATATTTGTTACCATGGCAGCCGAGCATTTTGGTACAAACTTACGTGCTACTGCAGCTACTACAGTACCTAATATGGTGCGTGGTGCTTTGCCTTTAATAACTATGCTGTATACATCCCTAATGAGTTATGGCGCTATTAAAGCGGCTGCAATAACAGGTGCAATAGTAATGAGCATAAGTGTAGTTGCTGCACTAATGACCGAAGAGACTTTTGGTAAAGACCTGGATTTCCTGGAGCAATAAGGCGCAAGTATGCCACTCCAAACAATAATATCTATGATTATAAGTAAAGAATTATAGGCTTATCAATAAATATATAATTGGCATAGCAGTTGTTATATGTTGTAAAATCACATGCTATATGAAACCTTCCATAACTCATGCCTTGTTAGTTTTTGTTCTTATAACTTCTTGTAAAAAGAAAAACGAACTGACTAAAACAAATAATAGTCCTCTTTATAAAGAAAGGACTTGGGAAATCGCTAAGCGAACCTCAACGAGTACACTTGATACAACATATTATTTGCCAGATGAGCAGTTCGCAGTGAGCTATATAGATGAATCATCGGTAGGTATTCCTGCATTTGCTTCGGTTGGGGCTGACACTTTAATACTAAATGCTGATGGGAGTAATGATACTGTGAGAGTCTTTAACAGTCAGCATCTTCTTATAAATAATTACATGGCATATTACCCTGCTAAAGATTCGATTGCCATTACTTCTGAAGAAGTCACCTCTTTTGGCGCTCAACAAAATATTGAGCGGGCTTATATATATGCGCGCTCAAAATAGCTGGCACATTTTTAATATGGTATACTGAAAAGAATTTATACCATGGATACACCAAGTAAAGAGAACTTAAGTGGGGCAGAAGCAGCTAAAAAGATAAAGGAATTGGCCGAGGCTGCTCGTACCTGCCTTATGATAACCAACCTGCACCAGGTCCCGTTAAGTATGCGCCCTATGGCTACACAAAAAGTTGATGAGCAGGGATATATTTATTTTTTGAGCGTAAAAGATTCTGATGCAGTAATGCATATTAATGCATCACCTGAAATGCAGTTGACGTATTCTAACCAGGATAAATCTGAATACATGGGTTTATATGGTAAAGGTGAAACTTATCGCAACCAGAAGGAAATAGATGAGATGTGGAACGCATTTATCAAAACATGGTTTCCTGAAGGAAAAGAAGATCCAAATCTTATCATTATCCGTTTTAAACCTGAACAAGGCTATTATTGGGATACTCAACACGGTAAAGTAGTGCAGCTACTGGGTATGATGTATGGGGCAATAACCGGAAAAGAAACAGACGATAGCTTAGAGGGAAAAATAAACCTGAAGTAAATTGTAAGCACTTCTGTAAATATTAAAACCTGCCTTAAGCAGGTTTTAATATTTATACAGTTAAGAGTTTTTGTCCTGTTGCTTCTCTTCTTTTTTTATCTCTTTATCGTTCTGCTGCACAGTATCGTTTTCGGTTTCCACTTCTACTTGTTTTGTTGTTACAGCATATTCATTAGGGTGTATCTGCGAACCATACGCAATAGCGTAGGTTTTTGTAAACTCTGCACCCAGGTAAAGAATGATTGCTGAATAATATACCCACACTAACAATACAACCAGCGATCCAGCTGCGCCATAAGTACTGCCAACTTGCGTTTTAGAGATATATAATGAAATTCCAAACTTACCAATCATAAATAGTATGGCTGTTACTAACGCGCCGGCCAGTACATCTTTCCATTTTATTTCAGCATCTGGCAAAACTTTAAAAATTACGGCAAATATCAATATGCAACTGCCAAGTGTAAGGCAAAGGTTTATTATATAGAACACTACAACAGCAACATCAGGAAAACGTTCTTGTAGCCCCTTACTAATACCTTCGATAATGCCTGATATAGCTAAGGATACAAGGAGTAAAAACCCAAGGCTAATAATTACTGAAAATGATAAAAATCTATTCTTCAACATTTTCACCCAACCTCTCTTAGGTTTTGGTTTTAACTTCCATATAGTATTGATAGAGTCTTGTATCTCGCTAAAAACAGTAGTGGCGCCTATTAACAATGTTATGACACCAATAATTATTGCGAGCGAACCCTTATCAGATATAGAAGCGTTTCTGATGACCTGCTGAAGCTGTAATGCGGTATTATCGCCAAGAAAATCTCTCAATACGCCATATACTTTTCCTTCTGCTGCCTCTCTTCCTAAAAATATTCCGCACATGGAAATAATAATGACTAGTAAAGGCGCCATAGAGAATACCATATAATAAGCAAGGGATCCACTAAGTTTAGTAATCTTATCGTTCGAAAAACCACTAAATGTGTCTTTTAATACACACCAAATACCTTTAAATGTAAGTTTCTTATTCATAGTGCTGTTGCTAAATATTCAACAAAGTTGTGCCATAGCATTATACGTTCATTATCTTCTTCAGAAGTAAAGCATTTTCGTAGCCTGCCTCGTATGTGGTGTTGTTGAAATAAATAAATGTTTGCTTGTTTTTAGGTATGGAGGAAGCAAGATTTTGTAACTCATCTCTGTTATAAGCCGATTTGAATAATTGTGGTACTCCGTGCATACGTTTATAAAATACATCTGAGGTTGCAATGTTATTATCGGGTAAGTTGGGATAGCTGACGCTGCAAAAGCTGATCTTACTTTTCTTAAGCATTTCAAATACTTCTTTTGTCCACCACGATACATGCCTGAACTCTATTGCGCTATACATATTGTGAGGGATATTAGCTATAATATCTTCCATGCGTTCTTCGCTATAAGAGTAGGAGGGTGGTAACTGGAAAAGCATGCAAGAAAGCTTTTCTTTCAAACCTTCATGCACAATATCAGTAAACTCTTTTATTTTCTCTTTCGCATTGCGAAGGCGCATAGTATGTGTAATGATTTTGTGTGCCTTCACCGTAAATCTAAAATCATCTGGTGTTTGGGACGCTGCTTTTTGTAGGTTTTTTACTGTCGGGAAACGGTAAAAGCTGTTATTCAATTCAAGCGTGTTGAACTGCGTTGCATAGTATTGAAGCCATTTGGATGTTGCTAGTTTTTCTGGGTAAAATCTGTTCTTCCAATAGGAATAACTATAGCCCGATGTACCAATATAAACTTTACTCATGCTTTTAACTTGTATGTAGTACCTGGCAATTAGTACAGTAAAATGTTCGTCGGTTTGTCTTACCCAAGTAGTCTTTTATCAAGGGTATTTTGCACCTTGGGCATGTTTTCTTGGTATGTGCCAGCCAATGTTTTTTAAGAGTGAACTCTTTTTTCCATTTCAGAAAATCAAAACTATAATTGCGCACTTCCTTAATTAGCTCGCCAAGCTTTTTTGCTGGTATGTTACCAATCTCATTTAACGGGTGCAGCTTGGTACGAAATAATACTTCGTTTTTAATAATATTACCTGAACCTGAAAATATATTTTGATCCAATAATGCGTCGCAGGCCAGCATTTCAGGTTTTACCTTCAACTTCTTTTTAGCTGCATTTGCATCCCATTTGTCCGACATAACATCTGCACTCCAATCATAAACCTCATCAAGTGGTTCGTCAATTATTTTGACTGAACATGCATAAAAATTTAAACTGCCATTAGTGAATTTTAAGCTAAGTCTTGCGGGTGTATCCTTTTCTTCATTGATCCTGTAAGAACCGAATAGCATGAAATGTATGCGAATTGTGAAAGTTTTAAAGCAGATTAGAAAATGTTTGCCCCAGCTTTTAATGGCTATAATTTTTTGGTTTAATGCACGTTCTATATCAACTTTTGAGTTGCCGGAAACAGCAAGCACTTTCCTGCCTTCAAACTGAGTAGTGAGTTCTTTTAAAATGACTATTGACGGGCCTTCTGGCATTAGTTCTTTTTATACTGTCAATCGGATAAAAATCATACCCTTAATAACTCTGTATATGCTAATGCTTCTCTGGCGTTATATTATGCTGTATTCATTTGTCAGGATGCGGCATTAATTATTACAATTCAGCTAGCAATATTGACCTTCTTGAATAATATTACCTCCTCTTGAACAATATTAACTATTGCTTAAGAATATAGAAGATTACAATGCGTTAAATTTAGTGTATGAAAAAGTTAGGGTATAAAACTAGAATAAGGCGAATGCTGATAATTGCTCCTATAACAGTTCTGTTAATGTCCTTTGGTTTCGTAGATACCGATTTCGAAAGCGCAAAACAAAGGGCTATAGAAAAGCATGAGTTGATATTACTTAATTTCTCAGGTTCCGATTGGTGTATACCATGTATACGAATGCGCAAAGATATTTTTGAGAATGAAGCATTCATCAAAATGGCTGATACTTCACTTATACTATTTAATGCTGACTTTCCACGAAATAAAAAGAACCTACCCGATGCCCAAACCCAAAAGCAAAACGACGAATTAGCAGAAAAGTATAATACGCAAGGTATGTTCCCGTATACACTGTTGATGGATGGGAATGGCAATGTATTAAAAACCTGGTCAGGCTTACCGAAAGAAAGCGCTCAACAATTTGCACAAGAAATAAAAGACATCTCTGATGAGCACGGACACTGAAATTGACCTGAAAGAATACAAGCAGAGTGTTCGGCTCATGGGCAATATTTTTGAGATAACAATTGTTACTGATAATGAATTATGGGCCCAGGAGAAAACTGCTATTGCAATTAACGAAATCAGGCGAATTGAAAAGCTTTTAACCACTTTTGATGAAAGCAGTCAAACAAATCACATCAATCGCCAGGCAGGTATATCCCCCGTACATGTAGATAAGGAAGTGTACGATCTTATCAAACGTTCAATAAAAATTTCATCGCTCACTGATGGCGCTTTCGATATTACTTATGGTTCTATAGACCGTAGCTTATGGAATTTTGATGTTCACATGGAAAATCTGCCCGATGAAGCGACTGCAAAATCTTTGATTCGTCTTATTGATTACCGAAATATTATTTTAAATGATTCGGAACAAACTGTAATGCTTAAAGAGAAAGGTATGCGTATGGGTTTTGGTGGTATAGGGAAAGGTTACGCTGCAGAAATGGCTAAGGCACTGCTTTTAAAGGAGGACGTACAGAGTGGTATAGTAAATGCATCTGGCGATCTCACAGCATGGGGTACACAGGCCAACGGCCAACCCTGGACAATCGGCATAGCCAATCCTGATAATGCACATTTGCCATTCTCTTACATGAATATCACAAATATGGCAGTTGCTACATCAGGTAATTATGAAAAGTATGTGGTTATAAAAGGAAAGAAATATTCGCATACTATTAATCCTAAAACAGGCTTACCTGTTACCGGTATAAAAAGTGTTACTATTATTAGCCCTAATGCTGAGATAGCTGATGCTATGGCTACCCCTGTAACTATTATGGGTATCAAGGCAGGGCTTAATCTGATAAACCAGATCCGCCATCTTGGTTGTATTATTATCGATGATAATAATAGGGTACATACTTCTAAAAATATAAGGTTATCATGAGCTGCAAAACAAAATATTCTGGATTAGGAGTAGTACCAGTTGTGCTCATATTGTTCTTATCGTCTTGCCAAACGGTTAAGCCGTATCAGAAAAATAAACTGAACGATGCTGAAATGACGCTTAGCAATAGAAAGATTGAAAAAACAGAACTCAGCTTTCAATCATATCGGGAAGGGGCATCTGGCGCCAATGCAGGCAAAAGTGGTGGGGGCTGCGGTTGCAACTAAACTTACGCAACTGTAAAACATAGCATAATGAAAAGATTGTTTTTAACTATTGCCGGTATGGTTGCGTTCATGAAAATGCATGCGCAAGTTGCCGATACCGGTTTTGAAAGCCGGAAGCTTAAAATAGAAGAAGTAAACCTTGTATCCAGCTATTACATGCAAGATGGGAATAATGCGGCTGTGACAGGTGGTATTGGGAGCGAAAAGCTAAATGATATTGCCAATGTACTGGATGTAAAGCTTACCCGTTATGATAAGAAGTTTCGTAAGCACAGTTTCGATCTTGAAGCCGGTATAGATCATTATACTTCTGCCTCGTCAGATAAGATCGATCTACGGGCTAATTCATCAGCATCACACGCCGATACACGCATTTATCCATCTTTAGGTTGGAGTATGGAAAACGAGCAGAAAGGTACTACTATCGCCGCTGGTTTATCTGCATCTTCAGAGTTTGATTATAAATCTTTCGGGGCCAATGTAAGTTTCTCGGCGAAGACTAAAAATAGAAATGGTGAGTTGACTATAAAATTGCAAACATATCTCGATCAGGTAACATTAGTGGCTCCTATAGAATTAAGGGGCTACAACAGCTACAACCGAGAAAACGATTATGCCACAACTGCTCGTAATACATACGTTGCCTCTATTTCCTATTCGCAAATAATTAATCAGCGTTTGCAGATAGCGTTGATAGCAGATGTAGTACAACAGCAAGGTTATCTAAGCTTGCCCTTTCACAGAGTATATTTTAATGATGCTGGCGTTCATCAGGAACATCTACCTGATACCCGGTTAAAGCTTCCATTTGGAATACGTGCCAATTATTTCTTTGGCGATAGGCTTATCATTAAGTCTTATTACCGGTACTATACCGATACCTGGGGTATTAATGCTAATACGTTTAATGTTGAATTGCCAGTAAAGATCAATCCTTTCTTCTCTGTCAGTCCATTTTACAGATTTTATAATCAAACTGCGGCGAAGTATTTTGCGCCGTATCAGCAACATACTTTACAAGATGAATATTATACAAGCAATTATGATGTATCTGAATTTAATAGTCACTTCTTTGGTGCCGGTGTACGTATATCTCCACCCAAAGGCGTATTTGGGCTACAGTATTTCAGCACGTTTGAATTAAGATATGGCCACTATATACGCAGTACAGGCCTGCACTCCGATATAATTTCAATGAATCTGAAGTTTAAGTAAGTAAGGCTTTGATGCAGTTTTGTAAAATTTTATATCGTTGATATTCTACTGTGCCTTACTGGTAAGACTATTTAGATTTATTGTATTACTTCTACATACCCATCCGTACCGTTCACTCTAATCCTTTGTCCGTCTTTTATCAATTTAGTGGCATCTTCTGCTCCCACAACTGCGGGCAGGCCATATTCCCGTGCTATAACAGCTCCATGAGTCATCAGTCCGCCAACTTCGGTAACAAGTCCTTTTATAGATACAAATAAGGGTGTCCAGCTAGGATCTGTAAACGTGGTGACCAATATATCTCCATCCTCTATATCCGCGTCTTCCATATTTAATATAACACGTGCACGCCCTTCTACAACTCCTGAAGAAACAGCCAGACCTGCAATAGCTCCTGTCGGTATATCCTCTGTTTTATATTTACCAGTAATAACCTCACCGTTTGAAGTGATAACCCGTGGGGGAGTTAGTTTTTCATATAATTTATATGCTTCTTTGCGTTCATCTATAATATTATAGTCGAGCTTATGAGTGCGCACCACTTCGCGCAACTCTTCAAAACTCAGATAATAAATTTCTTCTTTATCGTGAAGCACATTTGCCTGCACAAGTTCTCCCGCTTCTTTCAGTAAAGCCTGTTTGTAAATAAAGTACCGGTTAACGATGCCATATTTAGGGTATTCGCGGTACCCGCTGTAGTTCCTGATGAGATTGAACATACGTTTTGCTTCATCGGCTTTCTGTGCCCCATCAGGTAGCTCTTTTAATCGTTCCAGTAATTCATGTTGTTTATTTAGTGCTTCCTGCAAGCCTTGCTCAAACCGGCGTACGCCTGCTCCTTCCTCAAATTTTTTGATATTATTCAGTATGACAGGTATAAGCATTGAGGGCTTTTCGCTCCACCTTGTGCGTGTAATATCTATTTCTCCTGCGCAGCGCATTCCATATTTGTTGAGATAGACATAGATAGCATTCCTTGCTTCTTTCCCACCTTTAAATCTGACCAACTCATCTAAAAAGCTATCGTCTTTTGAATGCTGTAAATACTCAATCACTTCCGGGTAAGGACGTATCACATCTGCAACATCCATAAGTGCCAGGCCCATTTCTGAAGTGATATTATCGGGTACAGATTTAGCAATTATATCTGCTGCATCCTTATCACCCAGCCATTCATTCATTTTTTCTTTTACCCAGGTGTAAGCATTCATACCCGTCATGATCACAGAAAAACTTTGTGGGTTAGAGTAGTTCTTTTGTATGTTATCACTGATAAAATCAAATAGTTCCACACCGGTCTTCGTTTGGATATTTTGCTTCAATTCTTCAATAGCTACTTTGTTGGCCTTAATCAGGCCCGGTACAATGGCCGGCTCATATTCTATGCTTGCATTATAATCTACAGATGGTACAGCCTTGCCATTTACTGGTGGCAGATTGTTAGCTACACTTTTTATAAAACCTTCACGCTCCAGCACATTTATAAGGGCACCTTTTATCAACGGGTCCGACTTCCCTAGTACGTTTACCATGATATTTCTTTGAGCGGGTGAAGCTAATTCTGTAGTGATATCAACGAACAATCTTCCGCCGGCTACAGGCATATGACGCCGGGCTGTCATCTTAAAAAAGGATAACCCCAATGGCCTTATTGGGTCGGTCATCATCTGCTGGTGGCCTACAGACACATAAACATGGTTTTCTTCATCGTTTGTTTCAGGTATTGGATATAAAGTAGTGATGGGTCTGCTTTGTACAATATAAAATGCCCCATCAACCAAACACCATTCTATATCCTGCGGGTCACCAAAATGCGTCTCTATTTTTCTGCCTATGCGTTCCAGTTGTACTATCTCTTCATCTGTCAGTACCTGGTTGTTTTGTATTTCCGGCTCAATTTCCTGTTCTTTCGTGCCACCATATTTTAAACCATAAATAGCCAATTTCTTGGTGAATATTTTCTTATCGATAAGGTTGCCATTACAAACTTTATAATTATCGGCATTCACCAGGCCTGCAACCAAAGCTTCACCAAGCCCGAAGCTAGCATCGATAGACAACACCTTTCTGTTGGAGGTAACAGGATCGGCTGTAAACATAATTCCCGCAGCTTGAGGGAAGATCATCTTCTGAACAACTACAGACAAATGTACTTTACGATGGTTAAATCCATTTTGTATTCGGTAGATAACTGCACGTTCTGAAAATAGCGATGCCCAACATTTACTGATATGTTTTAAGATCGATTGCTTTCCGAGAATGTTCAAATATGTATCCTGCTGCCCTGCGAAGGAAGCTGTTGGTAGATCTTCTGCCGTAGCGCTCGATCGTACCGCGTAGGCATCTTCCTCACCAAACTTAGTAACATAGTCTGCTACCTCACTGGCAATATCATTTGCAATTGGTATGCTTTCAATAGCTGCGCGGATCTTCGCACTAACCTCGCCGATGCTTTTGCGCTCGTCTGCATAAAGATGGGCTAATTCATCCAATAAGCTATTAAGCTCCTGGTTGTCTTTAGTTACTTTTTTATACGCTTCGGTAGTAATGCAAAAACCTTCAGGTACCTGTATTTCTTTTATTTTAGATAGCTCACCCAGATTAGTGCCCTTGCCTCCCGCAAGCATGAATTTTGACCTGTCTATGTCTTGAAATTCCAGTATGTAAATGCTCATGTTCTCCCTAATTATGATGACTTTTAAAAGACGTGAAAAAGCCAAAAATAAAGGGCCTGCTGTATCGAAAGGCAGTTTTATAACTATATTTTTTTGTGCACAATAATGCTGGACGCAGTAACGTTATCTTACAAAATACCGGAGTGGGGACGTGTTATTCATAGTCAACGGACTGGCAAAAAAGCGACACTGAGCAGCTTTACTAAGGGCGTGATCCGGCAATGAACCTATCTAACAGAAACTAACGGATAAATCCCGGCAGCTCATCGAAATATTTAGCCTCGTCACCGGTAAGCTGTAAGTCTTTTAATGCGAAGACAAGCGACTTAAAAGCACTATAAATTTCCCGGTTAAAATTGATAATGGTAGAAACTTCTATATCCGAAAGTTGGGACAAAGGACCTTTATTATATAATTCCTGGAGCCGGCCATCATATCCTGTACTGATCATCCGGTAAATCTCCACAAGTTCCGCATACTGTTTTTGCCCGTCGGCAACAGGCTGAAGCTGGAGTGCAAACTTGTCTAGTAATGAAGAGGTTGTTACTCTTGCCTGTAGGTAAAACTCATACTTGGTATCGTTCCCCGAATTGCGGAGTTGGGCGATATCGGCTTCTGCGTCCCTTACACTTTTGGCTGCATACATGCCGTTACGCGCCGATGCGATCAGCCGGCTTAACTGCACTGTCTGTTCCTGGTTGATAGTAGCATTTTGCAATGCGATGGCATAAGCATAGATATCGCCATGCAGCTGCTTGATGAACCGATACCGGTCAGCGCTTCCAAATGCTGAAAAGGCCTCAGGTATCTCCCCATTAAAGCGTTCCAGGTCATCTTTGTCAAAAACACTTAGGCAATATTGTATAATTGTTTTCAGGAAATAGGAAGTTTCTCGCTCTAGCGTGGTGATGGCTAATTCTTCATTTTCCACAGGTACTTTCCCGATGTATAGTGTTTGTTGGCTGGAATCTTTAAATCGTTCATTAAGAAATCGGGCCATCCGTCCCAATACAGGAAAGAACAGAATTACTGCAGTCACGTTGGTTAAGGTCTGGAAGAAAGCAAGCGCCAGCAGCGGATCGTGGATGCCGACAACTAACGTAATAAAATAATTAACAGGCTTCAGGAAACAGAAAATTACGATGATAGTAATTACGTTAAACACCAGGTTCCCCAACGCCACTCTTTTCATCGAAGCTTCCTTTCCTGCAGCTGCTATAACAAGCTTCAGTGTAGTGCCAACCTCGGACCCGAGGACAATGGCCGTGGCCATGGCCAAGTCAATAGCCTTAGCGTTTAGCGCGCTTAATACGATTGCAACCGTGGCAGCACTGGATTGTGTCAGGGCAGTGATCACCAGCCCGATGACCGGGTAAATAAAAACGGGCAAGTTGCGAAAGGATGCAAGATCCAGCCCTTGTATCGAATGCTCCATGCCCAGGCGCATCATGTCCAATCCGTAAAATAGAAATCCAAGTCCTAGCAGGCAATCGAGCCAGTAATATATCCGGCTTTTTTCCCGGAACATAACGCGCATGATACCGGCTACCGCAATTACGGGCAGCGCCAAGGTTTCAATTTTCAGCCCGAATCCAATTGAGGCTATGATCCAGGTATTTAATGTAGATCCAATATTGGTACCTAGTGTTACAGCCAGTGCATTTGCCATGGGGATCGTTCCCGCGCCCACAAGCCCCAGTACAATCAGGTTCACTATTGAACTACTTTGCACGAGTCCTGTAACAAGGGCTCCGCCCGCTATGGCAGTCCAGGGACGGACTGTTTGTTTTCTTAAAAACAATTTGGCTTCCCGGCCAGTCAAGGCGCGCAACGCCTGGGCCAGGAACTGCATGCCGAGGCTAAATATAGCCACACCAGCTAGTAACTTCCATATCTCATAGAACATCAGCGGCAAATTAGATAGCTTGCAAAATTGGAATTCAAACCACACTATGGGAGAACCACGATCATTTCAATGACTGCGGTCAGAAGAGTATGATGGCGATTCTATTGCCTCGCTAAGAAACAAAATTTTCTCGTTGTTTTATTTAATCTTTGCCAGTGCTGGCTAGCATCGCTGATTGGTCCTTGAAATGTTTCCTGTAATGCTACTGCTTTGGTTGTTTTTAATATTTATTGTTTACGGTTTCTTCTGGTAGAAAGGCCAAACAATGCATATAAAGGACAGTAGCTGAGCACACTGGTATTAGAAGAATAGCGGCGGCGGCTATGAGTATTATGGCCAGCGTTCCAGAGACCAGCTCAAAGAATAAAAGCATCAGGATAATAAAGGCTGCAATGACCCGCATCCTGGTATCTGTTTTCCCCATGTTCTTTTTCATAGTTTAGATTTTTATTTAGTTCAGGAAACGAAACAGTTTATATACCAGCACTGCAGGCCATACCAGCGCTTTGAGTACACCCAATACACCGGCCCAGAAACTCCCTGCCTGCTGGATGAAAAAGATTAAAGCACCAATGAAGCCCAGCCCGTACACAGCTTGCGATTGCACGGGGGCTTTTCTTTTATTTTTTTCTATCATATACTAGTATTTGTGTAAAAAAATTGTATTTGTGTTGTTGAGCTAATGACTATCATTACAATAATATCTGATTAGTGTCAACCGACGTGTGTCAATTATCGTTTTTTCTTCTGTTCCTGTTTTCTGAAATATCCCCTTAGCAGAAAATTATGTTTGAGTGCTTCCATATCTTCATTGAAGGCTTTAGTTCCTTGTTCTATATTTTCTAAGCTGTTATGCAGGCGGGTTGTTGTTGAGGTGTCTTTAAGCAACAGATAGGCTGCGCCCTTACCACGGTCCATATCGGTACGGAAGCCGGCAACTAGGCTGTCCAGGCCACCAATTAGCCCATCTGCTTTGCTGGCCGCGCTATTAAGACGGCTGATCGCTTCAGTGACCTGTGTCGCAGCTTGCTGGTTTGTTAGCAAAACACCTGCGACACCTTTCCCTTCCTGTGTCTCCCTGATCATTTGTTTTACAGCGACCGCAGCACTTTTAATGTCTCCGGATGCATCACGGAAATTTCGCAGGGTGCTGCTCAAATCACGGGCTATTGTTGTATCAGCTAACAACTCCCGCATCAGAATGCTGTTGTTAATTCTCTCTGTGGTTTCTTTCAGATTGGCAGAAATAATCTGTGCATTATCCCCGGCAACACCTAAGGTTCCTAACATATCGTCGATTCCTTTTTCACCGCTTGTATATAGCAGGCCACCTGCTGGCATAACCGGTGCAGTGGTGGTACCGGGCACTATATTGATCACTTTGTTGCCCATCAGCCCTTCTGTGCCAATTGACGCGCTTGCATTGCTGCGGATGTAAGAACTGGTCTTACTGCTAATCAGCATACTTACCTCAATAGTTGTATCATTGATGATCTCGATATCCTTAACCGTACCGCATTGGATACCCGAGAACCGGACATTGTTGCCGGGCATCAGCCCTGCGACATTACGGAACCTGGCTTTCAATGAATAATTAGAGCCGAAAAAATGTTGGTTCTGGCCTATCAGGTATAAGGAGACTACCAGGATGAGCATTCCTGCTATCATGAAGATCCCGAGCCTGATATTGTTTACCGTGTTCTTTTTCATACTTACTCAAAAAAATGTTGGATGTAAGGATCATTCGATGCCTGAAAGGATCCGTAGTTACCTTCTTTATAGTTTTTTCCGTTCATCAGCAATATGATCTTATCAGCAGTGGCCTTAACACATTTCATATCGTGAGAGATGATGATTGCTGCCGTGTTGTATTTCCGTTTGATATCCATAATGAGTGTTGTTATTTCCTTACCTGTTACGGGATCCAGTCCTGCCGTAGGTTCATCGTAGAGTATGATGTCAGGTTTGAGTATCATGGTGCGTGCAAGTGCAATCCTTTTCATCATACCGCCGGAAAGTTCAGAAGGCATCATGTCTATGGTGTGCAGCAGCCCGACGTTATCCAATACCTCTTCTATCCTCTGCCTGGCTGCGTCTTCGCTCAGATCTATTGAATGACGCCGCATCGGGAACTCCAGGTTTTCACGCACCGTCATTGAATCGTACAGGGCATTGCTCTGAAAAAGGAAACCTATCCTGATACGCATCTTATCCAGGGCTTCATGGTCTAGTGATAATATGTCTTTGCCAAACACTTCTATACGGCCCTCATCGGGCGCCAGCAAGCCTATAATGCATTTGATCAGTACTGACTTGCCTGAACCCGAACGTCCCAGCACAACCAGGTTTTCGTTTTTACCTAAGTCCAGATCTAAGTCATCCAGCACTTTGTTGGTCCCAAAATACTTTTTGAGTCCACGTATAGATATAACGTTCTCCTGCCTATGTATTGCTTGCTGTTCCATCAGTTGAATCCAAGGATGTCGGTTACTTGCACAACGAGCAGGTCAATAATAAAGATGATCACGGAAGAAAGCACTACGGCCGAATTAGCAGATCGTCCAACACCTTCGGTCCCTTTCTTGGAATAGTATCCTTTATAACAGCCTACCATACCGATGGCAAATCCGAACAAAAAGGTTTTGACGATCGCAGGCAGGATGTCGCTGAACTGCAGTGTGTTAAATACCTGGTTAATGTATAGATTCCAGCTGGTCACCGCTTTTATGTTAACCCCCATATAACCGCCGTATAAAGAGATGGCATCGGAGAGTACTACCAGAATGGGTAGCATTAGCGTGGTAGCGGCTACCCGTGTAACTACTAAATATTTATAAGGATTGGTGCCCGAGACTTCCATCGCATCTATCTGCTCGGTCACTTTCATAGATCCTAGCTCCGCGCCAATGCCGGAAGCTACTTTACCAGCAAAGATCAGCGCCGTGATCACTGGTCCTATCTCCCGGACTACCGACAGGCTGACAATATCGGGTAGTTTAGCTTCAACGCCATATTCCAGCATAGTGGGGCGCAGTTGCATGGTCAGTACTAAGCCCATTATGAAACCAGTCAGGGCAATCAGCGGTAAAGACTTATAGCCGATCTCGTAACATTGCCGGATGAACTCTTTCCATTCATATCGTGGCCGGAAAGCCTCATGAAAGAACCAGGCGGTAAATCTGGAGATCGCACCAGTCTCATCAAAAAAACGTTTACCTGAATCGGGTAGCTGCATGTAATAAAAGTAGCATCCATGTTAAAACAGGTATATGATCCCTGTCATCAGGAGCTTTGATTCATGTCATTGTAGCAGTTCATTGTGGAAGTATTCTTCGCGGTGAAGAAGCTGTGGTAGAGCTGTACTACTTTATTCGGCCCTTGATTGCATATAATTAAGTGGCAACTATGTGTTATACTAGCCTGCTATCATTTTAAGGCTGTGTATTATGGCTTCAAAGAGATTATTGTCAGCAAGCTTATCATCAAATTGTTTACCTATAACTCTATAGTTACTTTCATCGTCCTTTTCGAAGCGGAATATCTTAGTACCAACTGTAACTTCGAAGTGGTGCACATAACCCGTAGATACCAATTTAGCACTTAGCTCAAGCTCTTCTCCCTCTAATATTATGGGCAATATAAACGCTCCATCCATCTGGCAAAGATATGTCTGTTTGTTATTAGCTAATTCTGGTTAAAGTGCAACGGAGACCCTTAACAAACTAAGTTCCCAATAAATTGGGCTTAAGCTCATTGGTCGCACTGAGGTATCGTTGTAGTATCTGATATTGTGATTTTAACGATAGTTCGTATCTTCACAACCACCATAGTTTAATGAGAAGGATTGTCGCTATATTACTTATGCTGCTTTTTACCGCTAATATTAGTGGTGCAGAGATTACACATCATCTGTGTGGCAAGGTTTTTCAATATCTTTCTCTCAACGGCCATAAGAAAGACAGCAAGTGTTGCTGTAAAGGTGGAAAGGTTGATAAAGGCTGCTGTAAAACAACCTATTTTAAAGTAAAAATTGACGACAAGCAGACGCTTGCCAAAACTTATTCCCTTGGTGAATCCTTTTTTACAGATGCGTTGATCCCCAGGGGTTATACGGGCGTTTCTAATATAGATACTTTCAACGTTGTCCTGTCTTCCGGCATTTGCATACCGCAGAAAGTCCGATGGCGGCGAGACAATATTTACATTTTTCATTGCGTTTACAGAATTTGATTTAGTATCCTTCTATGGCTTACCCATAGAATAAGCATTTTGCATCTTTGGCATTTCGCCTGATGTGTTACTATTTATCAATTTCAAAAACTAAAACAATGAAAAAATTATTTTTTACACTTGCTGCATTGTGCGGCATTACTGCATCACAAGCACAAACTGCCCCTGATTTTACTGCTACCGACTGCAACAGCGTTTCGCACTCACTTTACACCGAGCTCAACGCCGGAAAAACAGTTGTGATCATTTGGGTTATGCCATGTGGTTCATGTGTTAATGGTGGCAAAGCAGCACAAAATGCAGTTCAGAGCTTCAATACTACCGATCCTGGTAAAGTTGTGTATTGGATGATCGACGATCTGGGTGACACTCCTTGCCCTAATTTAAGCTCCTGGGCTAGTACCAATGGCATTACAACGCCAACTTTATTTGGTAATGCTGGTAATGCTGCTGACGAGAACGATTTTGGTGGCACAGGTATGCCTCATGTTATTGTGGTTGCTACTGACAAAACCATTTTGTACAATAAAAAGAATAGCGCGACGAATGATGAAGCTGGAATAAAAGCGGCAATCTCTCAGTCTATAGCGTTGAGTGTTGCCGAGATCGACGCGAAACAAATCTCAATCGCGCCTAATCCTGCTTTCACCATAGTGCGTGTATCTTATAACAAAGCAATTAGTACGATTAAAGTAGTAACCACTATGGGCCAAACTGTAGCAGAGTATAGTTACACAAATCGTACTATGAACCCGTCAATTGACATTAGCGGCCTGGCAACCGGCATCTATAAAGTGCTTATCACTGATATAGATGGCAAACATGGTGTTACGCAAATCGTAAAGCAATAATTGTTTAACGATGAAAAAGGCGTGGATATTAGCGGGCATAGCTGCCGGGATGGTAGGTCTGCATGCCTGCAAGAAGGAAGATAAAACTCCCCAACCGGAAGAGGTCTACAATCCGACGGCTAAATACATCACGGTTCCGGACTATGTGATCAATTATGTTGGGGAAATGCAGCACCCGTCAGATAACAAGCTGACGGAAGAAGGTGTAGCTCTGGGTCGTAAGCTTTTTTACGATAAAAGGCTTAGTAATGATGGCACGATGGCATGCGCTACCTGCCACAAACAGGAAAACGGCTTTGATGATTTCCGTCAATTCAGCCAGGGCACGAACGGTGCTTTTGGTAACCGCAATGCCATGCCGATTATCAATCTTGGCTGGGCCAAAGCTTTTTTCTGGGATGGAAGAAGGGAAACGATGGAGGCCCAGGCCCATGATCCCGTGACTAATCCTATAGAGATGGCCAATAATTGGCCGGAAGTGGTAACGCGTCTGCAAGCCGATGCAACTTACCCCTCACTGTTCTTTAAAGCCTTTGGTACGCGAACTATTGATAGCAATATGGTGGTTAAAGCTATTGCTCAATTCGAACGTACTATGGTATCATTCAATACCAAATTTGATAAGTATTTCTATCTGAATGATGCCACGGCCTTGAACGATGCCGAGCAACGTGGATTGATGCTCTTTACCGGCGATGCTTTGTGTAATACCTGCCATACGATGAATACGCTCTTTACCGACTATCAATTCAGGAATAATGGCTTGGATATTAATCCGGTTGATGATGGATTGATGAAGTTCTCGGGCAAAGCGGACGATCGCGGCAAATTCAAAATGCCGGGTTTGCGCAATATCGCGCAGACCGCACCCTATATGCATGATGGCAGATTTGCAACGCTTGAGGATGTGGTCAATTTCTATAGCAGCGGTGTAAAACAAAATAGCCCCAATATTGATGAGCATATGGTGCCGTTTGGAAATGGACTTAATTTAACGGCTCAGCAAAAATCCGATTTGATCGCATTTTTGGAAACCCTGTCCGATCAGGAGTTTTTAACACGGCAGGACTTAAGTGAGCCCAAATAATTGATATGTATAATTGAAGATTGTGCTGCTGGTTGGCTGAAGTATCACCAACCAGCAGCTTTCTGTAAAAAAATAGCAATTGGGTAAGAAACTGTTTATCAAGAATATGGTGTGCGACCGCTGCAAGATGGTGGTTAAAACACGATTGGAAGAACTCAACCTGCACCCGCTTATGGTTGATTTAGGTGTTATAGAATTACAGGAAAGCGAGTTAAACCAGGATCAACTAACTGCCGCAAAGCAAAGCTTGGAAAATGTAGGCTTTGAATTATTGGAAGACCGCAAGGGCCAGATTGTTGAAGCAATTAAAACCACTATTATTGATTTGGTGCATAAACCTAATGATGATGCCAAACTAAAATTAAGCGAACACCTCAGCAGGCAATTGAATTACGACTACCATTATTTGAGCACGTTATTCTCCGAAACCGAAAATATTACCATCGAACAATTTGCTATACGGCAAAAAATTGAACGCGTTAAAGAATTGCTGACCTATGGCGAATTGACTTTAAGTGAAATCGCTTATGAAATAGGCTATAGCAGTGTGGCGGCATTAAGCGGACAGTTTAAAAAAGTTGTGAAACTCACGCCTTCAGATTGGAAAGCCGGTAATAGTACCCGAAAGCCATTAGACAAGGTTGGGAATAAAACAAAAATATAAAGGAACTAATCTTATAATTCTTTATCAAAATCATATAACAACCGTCATTTAGTATCGTCCGAGCTTTGCATTAAATGTAAGGCTATGAGCGATCCAATTATTCTACCTCTTGTCGATGTCGAAAGCGAGCATTGCGCACTGATTGTTGACAAGGGTTTAAGTAAAATTCCCGGTATAAAAAGCCATAAGGTCGAGTTGAATAATCACCGTGCGATATTGGAAGCGGAAGATCCTGCCGGGGTCATTCCCCAGGCCGTTGCGGCCATCCGCGATCTTGGTTATGGCGTGGATACATTAAAGAAAATATTTCCGGTGACGGGTATGAGTTGCGCCTCCTGTGCGGGAAGCGTTGAAAGCATGTTGAAAGCGCAGTCAGGAGTATTAAATGCCGGTGTCAACTATGCCAACAGTACTGCAAGCGTGGAATATGTCCCAACAATCATTCATGCAGAAGATTTAAAAAAAACCATTCAGTCCATTGGGTACGATCTGGTCATTGATGAAAGTGACGAGGCAGCGGAAAGTCTGGAAAATCTTCAAGCCGCACACGCGAAAGCTTTGCGAAACCGAACTATTCTTTCACTTGTTTTCTCAGTGCCGCTGGTTATCATCGGTATGCTTTTTATGAACATGCCCTACGCCAATTATATTATGTGGGGCTTGGCAACGCCTGTGGTATTGGTGTTTGGTCGGCAGTTTTTTGTCAGTGCATGGAAGCAGGCGAAACACCGTTCTGCAAATATGGATACGCTGGTAGCAATGAGTACGGGAATTGCTTATCTGTTTTCAGTCTTCAATACCCTCTATCCGCAGTTCTGGCATAAGCGCGGCCTGCATGCCCATGTGTACTTTGAAGCCGCTGCGGTGGTGATTGCGTTTATCCTGCTTGGCAAGATGCTTGAGGAACGAGCTAAAAGCAACACATCCTCTGCTATAAAAAAACTTATTGGCTTGCAGCCTAAAACAGTAATCATAATTCATCATGGCGGGCACCAGATGGAAATTCCCGTATCGCAGGTTAAGATTGGCGATATGCTACTGGCGAAACCGGGAGAAAAAATTGCGGTAGATGGGGTGGTGGGTTCTGGTAGTTCTTTTGTTGACGAAAGCATGTTGACGGGTGAACCGATTGCTGTAAGAAAAGAAGCAGGTGCCAAAGTGTTTTCCGGCACAATCAATCAAAAAGGTAGTTTGCAGTTCAAGGCAGAAAAAGTTGGCAGCGATACGGTGCTGGCGCATATCATCAAGGCAGTTCAGGAGGCCCAGGGCAGCAAGGCGCCGGTGCAAAAACTGGTCGATAAAATCGCCGGAATTTTTGTGCCGGTTGTGATTGGAATTTCAATTCTTAGTTTGATTGTCTGGGCAGTTTTTGGTGGCGCTAATGGTTTTACTCAAGGACTGCTTGCGATGGTAACAGTTCTTGTAATAGCTTGCCCTTGTGCTTTGGGGCTGGCAACACCTACCGCGATTATGGTAGGTGTAGGCAAGGGTGCCGAAAATGGTATTTTGATTAAAGATGCTGAAAGCTTAGAGCGCGCTTATAAGCTCGACAGTATTATTCTGGATAAGACCGGTACTATTACCGAAGGCAAGCCCCAGGTAACAGGCATCGCATGGAAGGAAGGTTCGGAGGCCAATACACTATCAGCTATCCTTTATAGTCTGGAAGCGCAATCTGAACATCCTTTAGCAGAAGCTGTGACACACTATTTTGAAAACAATAATATCTCAAAAGTCGAGATCGATCATTTTGACAGTATGACCGGCAAAGGCGTATCGGGAATCCATCGCGGCAATCATTATCTTGTTGGTACCCAAAAGGCCATGGAGGAACAAGGCGTCACTATCAGTGCCGCCTTGCAACAAAAAGCCGATGCCTGGCTCAAGGATGCTGCAACGGTAATATGGTTTACAGACCATACCCAGGCGTTGGCTGCCATAGCAATAGCGGACAAGATCAAGGACAGTTCAGCAGAAGCGATAAGGCGTTTGCAAGCCATCGGCATTACACCTTATATGCTCACCGGCGATAACCCGCAAACCGCCCAGGCAGTCGCGGCAAAAGTTGGCATTGCGCAATACAAAGCCGAAACGCTGCCTGAAGACAAAGCCGCTTTCATTAAAACACTGCAAAGCCAGGGTCATGTTGTTGCCATGGTTGGCGACGGCATTAATGACAGCCAGGCATTGGCGCAAGCTGATATCAGCATTGCCATGGGTAAAGGCACTGATATTGCCATGGATGTTGCCAGGATGACCCTGATCTCTTCAGATCTGATGAGTATACCCAAAGCAATCTCGTTATCACGTCAAACTGTGCGGGTCATTAAACAAAACCTGTTCTGGGCGTTCATTTACAATGTGATAGGCATTCCGATCGCCGCCGGCTTGCTTTATCCTGTGAACGGTTTTTTGCTTAACCCAATGCTTGCAGGAGCAGCAATGGCTCTTAGCTCAGTAAGTGTGGTAACTAATAGCTTACGCCTCAAATGGGGTAAACTATAACACCGTAAATATCTGTTGAAATTTTATGGCAATAAATAATCAAATTAACAAATTTTAAAAATGAAAAAACTGAAATTTAAAACCAATATCAATTGTAGCGGATGCGTGAAAGCAGTAACACCGCATTTGGATAAAGAACAAGGGATAAAAAATTGGCAGGTCGATACGGACGATCCGGCAAAAACCCTCACAGTAGAGACGGAAGGACTTGATGCCGATGCCGTGATTGACATGGTAGAAAAAGCCGGGTTTAAAGCCGAAGAAATACATTGAACATTTACATCAATTTATTTCAACCCAAACCCACTTTGATATAGGATATCGTCGCCAGCTTTACAATCAGAGAATCCGCCCGCACTGATGGTTTTTTAATTCAATTTGAGCATGTTCTCTTAATGCTATTAAGTAATTCCTCAACCGCTTGCCTTATTGAGAATGATTTTGGTAAGAAATGATATGAAAAGAAATACAATGAAAATCTATTTACGGCTTATATCCTTGGTTTTTGTGCTAATGCCCGTTATCGCAATGGCACAGGGCAGCAAAACTATTTATACTTGCCCCATGCACCCTGAAGTGCAACAAGCCTCGCCGGGGAAATGCCCAAAATGCGACATGGACCTGGTAAAAAAAACTGTAAAAGTGAAAGCGCCGGCAACTGCACCGAAACTGAAAACTAATGCTCAGCCAAAGCCGGTAACCAAACCTAAAGCAATAATGCCGGCCGATCCGCATGCGGGCCATAAGATGATACCGGCAACCAAAGAGGATAATGCAGGAAAGCAGACTGCCACAGATGAAAATCGTGTACATTACCTGCCTGCGCCTGAAGCCGTTGGTGTCATCAAGGCTCCATCTCCGCGCGTTGTCCGTTATGATCTCTACGTCCGCGATACCATGGTGCCCAAGATCAGTGGCAAAGGCATGCGACATTCTATTGCCATCAATGGCTCTATTCCGGCTCCAACGCTGTTTTTTAATGAAGGCGATACGGCAGAGATTTGGGTGCATAATGAGATGCACCATGAAACCTCCATTCACTGGCATGGATTGCTTTTGCCGAATACCGAGGACGGTGTTCCCTATCTGACAACAGCGCCGATAAAACCTCATATGTCACATCGGTTTCACTTTCCAATCGTACAAAGCGGCACATTCTGGTATCATTCTCATACTATGAACCAGGAGCAAGATGGGATGTATGGCATTTTTATCATCAATAAACGTGAGGAACCGGCTTATAAGCAGTTACCTATTATCCTTACTGATTGGTCTGATTATCAAGGCGATGAGATTGAACGCAGCTTGCACAACCAGACGGATTGGTTCGCGATTAAAAAAGGGTCGGTGCAAAGCTACGCCGAGGCGGTAGCTGCCGGGCATTTCAAAACCAAAATACAGAATGAATGGAAACGAATGCTGGCAATGGATGTTAGCGATGTATATTACGACCGCTTTTATGTAAATGGGAAAGCAGGCAACGAACAACCGCAGTATAATGCTGGCGACCAAATCAGGTTACGGGTCGTCAACGGCAGTTCGTCAACCTATTTTTGGTTGACCTGGGCCGGCGGTAAAATGACGGTAGTGGCTAATGATGGTGCGGATGTAGAACCCATAGAAGTTGACCGCTTGATAGTAGGCGTTGCTGAAACCTATGATGTGCTGGTCACCATTCCTGATAACGGGCACAGTTATGAGTTGCTTGCCACCTCTGAAGACCGCACCAAGAGCGCTTCCCTCTGGCTGGGTAGTGGTACAAAAGTAGTGGCACCCCACCTGCCCAGGTTAAAATATTTTGAGGGTATGAAGATGATGAATGCCATGATGAACATGAATGGCAATATGAAGGCTATGGGAGGTATGAAAATGACCAATCAGGTCATGGATATGAATACGGTGATGTATCCGGAGATCACAGGTGGTGGCGATGATAGATACAGCAATATAGTCGGCCAAAGTGATAGCACAGAGGAAGAAAACGAAACTGAAAGATTCGATCCGCATTCAGGGCATTCAGGGCACAACATGCAAAATATGGCTATGAATGAAGATACCGGTAGCGTAGGGCACGCAGCAATGGAACATGGGAAATATGCCGGCGGCAAGTGGCAGGATATGAATAGCGGGCCCGATGGCATCAAGACGCTTAACTATGGTATGTTGAAAGCTCCTGAAAAGACAACTTTGCCGAACTGGCCGACAAGGACTATCCATTTTGAATTGACTGGCAATATGAACCGCTATGTGTGGACTGTGGATGGTAAAACAGTTTCTGAAACCGATTTCATCAAGATACGCAAAGGTGAAAATATCCGCATGGTCATCATCAACAATACCATGATGCGCCACCCGATGCACTTGCACGGGCATTATTTCCGCGTGCTTAATGAGAATGGCGAATACTCACCGTTAAAGAATGTACTTGATATAATGCCAATGGAAACCGATACAATCGAGTTTGCCGCAACCGAGAGCGGCGACTGGTTTTTCCACTGCCATATTCTCTATCACATGATGAGCGGCATGGGCCGCATATTCTCGTATATGGATTCACCGCCAAATCCACAGCTCCCCGATCCTAAATATGCGCTTCGGAAGCTGTTTCATGATGATCGTAAATTTTACCTGAAAGCGAATATTGGCCTTGAAACCAACGGTAGTGACGGTGAAATTCAGTATGCCAACACAAGATGGATTGCAGCAACCGAGTGGCGATTAGGCATTAAACCTGAATATGGTTATGAAAGCGAAACTTATGTTGGCCGTTACTTAGGCAAAATGCAATGGTGGCTGCCTTTTGTTGGTTTTGATTACCACTATAACAGCAGGGCTAAGAAGCCCGGTGATACCGGCTATAAGGAAGAAGACAATTTGTTGGGGCAGGAAAGCAATCAGGCCAACCGCAAAACAGTAATGGCTGGTATTCGTTATACTATGCCCATGCTTGTAATAGCTGAGGCCCGTATAGATGGGTTGGGGAAACTCCGTTTTCAATTACAGCGAGAGGATATTCCCGTAACCAGCCGCCTGCGTCTTAATCTCATGGCAAACACTGACAAGGAGTATATGGTTGGCTTTCGTTATGTAGTTGGCAAATACTGGTCTCTGTCAACGCACTATGATAGCGATATGGGGATAGGTGCTGGCTTGACAATAACTTATTAGCAATAAGTTTGTTTTTGTCACTGCAAAAGTGGGAGTTAATAGCCAGTAGCCAATTTGTATTCGATTCTCGCTTTGTTGCTTATCTCATAAATGGAAAATGGAAACTGTTATGGTATAAATTCACAAAACTGTATCTGTTGTGTTAGTCTAATTTATCACATTTTTGTCGTAAGAATTAAACCTGTAATGCGCAGTTTATGACAAGAGATGAATTGATCCATATGCTTATCGCAAACCACAACCTTTGCACGGAATTTATTTGTTGTTTGCAGGATGAGCAATTCATGTATACTAAAAATGGTAAATGGTCTGCAGGGCAACAACTGGCACACCTTATCCTTTGCCTTAAGCCTATCAGCCAGGCACTAAGCTCACCAGCCTTCATACAGGAAAAGTTCGGGGTAATAAACCGCCCATCTATGAGTTATGATCAGGTGATAATCTTCTACAAGGAAGGGTTGCAAATGGGTGGCAAGGCTCCTGATAAGTTCTTACCGGCAATTACTGAAACAAGTCAGCGTCAAACGCTTAGGCACGAATTGAGCGAAACATTGTCAATGATACAGGCTCAGCTGCATAATTATAGCGATGATGAATTGGATTCATTAGCATTACCGCATCCGTTTTTAGGTTTACTTTCTATTCGTGAACTTTTATACCTGATGTCATACCATCCACTTCATCATTTGGATCAGGTAAAGGCAAATGTAAACGGTGCTATTAATTAATGTAATTCCCAATTTATTATGGAAACAATAAAGTGGTTCGATCGTCAATTTTCTTTCAACCATACACCTGATGAATATCCTGAAATATTGG
>CAMLFX010000004.1 GCA_946479435.1 uncultured Sphingobacteriales bacterium
GCGCCTGCATACAAACAAAGGCAATAGCATAATGAAATTTACGGTAGTGAAGTAAGTCAAAATTATAGACTTTAAATAAAGCCAATGAACATTGTTCTTTGGCTTTTTGTATATAACCTAATAACTTGCTAACAATTCGTTTGGTATGAAAAAAATATTGATAATAGTAATAGTATTGCTGATAGGTATTCAGTTCATAAGGCCAGCATATAATAATGCGGAAGCAAAACCTGCTACCGATGTAACAATGGCTTATAATGTTCCGCTAAATGTGCAGCAAATATTAGACAAGGCTTGCCGCGATTGCCACAGCGACTATACCAACTACCCATGGTACGATAAAATACAACCCGTAACCTGGTGGGTGCAGCACCATGTTGATGAAGGCAAAAGCGAGCTCAATTTTTCGCAATTTGCCACATACACAGGTAAAAAGAAAGCCCATAAGCTGGAAGAGATTGGAGAAATGGTGAAGAAAGGTGAAATGCCCCTGCAAAGCTACACCTGGATGCATAAAAACGCCAGGCTCAGCGAAGATGAGAAACAAGCATTGATAAGCTGGAGCAATGCACTAAGACAACAAATAATTGTTCAGGAAAGATTGACCGTAGAATGAGGATAATATCATACAATGTAAACGGCATACGTGCCGCCATGAAAAAAGGCTTTGTTGAATGGCTGGCAACTGACCCTGCAGATATAATCTGTCTGCAGGAAATAAAAGCGCATAAAGAAAACGTAGATTTTGCCGCTATTGAAAACCTGGGATTCCATACTTATTGGTTCCCGGCTGAAAAGAAAGGGTATAGCGGAGTGGCCATATTCTCGAAAATAGAACCCGATGCCGTGTTTTACGGCAATGGTATTATGCAAAGCGACGCAGAGGGCAGGGTGATACGTGCCGACTATGGCGATATAACACTGATTAACGCATATTTTCCCAGTGGTACTAGCGGCGATGAAAGACAAACATATAAATACTGTTGGCTGGATGAATTTTTTGAATACATACACGAACTGAAACACGACAGGCCCAAGATCATAATTTGCGGCGACTATAACATAGCTCATAAAGAAATAGACATACACAACCCTGTGAGCAATAAGAAGAGCAGTGGTTTTCTGCCTGAAGAAAGAGCCTGGATGGATAAGTTTTTCAATAGCGGCTTTATTGATGCATTCAGGGTGTATCACGAAGAGCCACACCGCTATAGCTGGTGGAGCGCCCGTTTTCCAAGTGTGCGCGAGCAGAATAAAGGGTGGCGTATAGACTATCTGAATGTAAGCGAGCCATTGCGCGCCCATTTAAGAGGAGCCGATATATATCCTGATGTAAAACATTCAGACCATTGCCCGTGTTTTCTGCATATTTCGCGCAGCGCATAGTCTTGATTGCAAAAAATGGAACAAATCGATTGCAATGCTTTTGATTTTTCGTTTTATGTATTATGTTTATACTTCGAAAAACTCTTTATTTCACTCTTATGAAGAAAGTTGCTCTACTTTGTTTATTGGGCATTGGCTTGTCGGCAAGTGCTAACGCACAATCGCTTGAGTTGGGTATAGGTGGTGGTTTCAGTACAAACACCAGCCCCAGCGGTAACATGCTGTATCAAACCGACCAATCAGTTATTAACTATGCCGGTACTATAAAATTGTTGTACACAACAACATCTAACTTTCAGTTTGGGCTGGATGCCAGTATGGTTGAGCTATCAGGCAAATCATCAAAAAAATACAAGCATTTCGTATATCCTGATACTATAGGTGGCGACGGCAGAAAGCTGGTATTTTCAAAATACGCACCATCTATTTGCCTGGTGGGTAATAAAATACTGCCTATTAATAAGAGCAGCATTTACATAGGCCTTGCTGCGGGGTATGGTTTCGCACGCAACCAAACCGAAATTACCAAAGCTAATGAAAGCTATAAGGGCGCAGATGGCGGGCACGGACTGGTATTAGGCGGCCAAATTGGTTACCTTGGTTACCTGACCGAAGTGCTGAGCCTGAATGTGGAAGTAGCAGTACGGTCGTACAGTTTGAAATTTGATGCACCTGCTCCCTACGTATATCCCAAAGAAGATCTTCACTATGGTATAGTTGCTATACCTATAACAGTTGGTCTAAGGTTCTACTTCTTCCGTTATGATAGCAACCTTGTACCCAGGCCATATAGGCAACGCCCAATGGGTAAGGCCATGTATTAATAAACAACGTATTAAAATATAATGAAAAAGCCGCAAGATTTCTTGTGGCTTTTTCATTATCAATGATATAGGTTACATATAAAATTTTGCCTAACATAGTATCGGCTAAAAGAGTAAATATTATCTTTGCACAAAATTTTATTAATTGGCTACCATTCCTAAAAAGCTAGATATAGTGCGCTTTGCCCCAAGAAACGGGGAGGGTTTTTATGATACCCTGAAGAAAAAAGTAGAGGGTTATTTTAAAGAGAACAATCTTGACATGCATGGTAATAAAGCCATGTTCGCCAAAACACCAATGATAGTTGCCATGTACCTGTTGCCATATTTTGTAATGGTATCGGGCGTTGCTGCTACAAACCTTTGGGTGTTTTACGGTCTTTGGATATTAATGGGGATAGGTATGGCGGGTATAGGTTGTGCTGTAATGCACGATTCTAACCATGGGTCGTACTCTAACAACAAGAACCTGAACAAATACATGGGTAAGATAATAGCACTGGTTGGCGGCTATGAGGTTACCTGGAAGATACAGCACAATGTGCTGCACCACACTTATACTAATATTGATGGCCTGGACGATGATATAGATGCGGGTATTTTCCTGCGCTTTTCGCCGCATGCTAAAAAATACTGGGCACACCGTTACCAGCATTTATATGCCTGGATCCTTTACGGGCTGCTGACTTTGCAATGGGCTACCATCAAAGACTTTCGCCAGGTATATGATTATCATAAAAAAGATCTTTTACGCAAAGAGAAAACTACTTTGGGCAGGGCAATGTTCCAGCTTACTATATATAAACTGCTTTATTACGCTTATATATTTGTAATACCTGTAGTGGTTACGGGCATAGCATGGCAAAATGTACTCATAGGCTTTGTAATTATGCATTTTGTTGCGGGTTTGCTATTGTCTTGCATTTTTCAACTGGCACACGTTATGGAAACTTCTGAATATCCGTTGCCAGGCGATGACAGGAAGATGGAGAATAACTGGGCTATCCATCAACTTTTAAATACGGCCAACTTCTCACCAAAAAGTAAGAGCGTTTTCTGGTTTGTTGGCGGCCTTAACCACCAGATAGAGCATCATCTGTTTCCTCATATTTGTCATATACATTATAAGCAGGTAGCTGTGCTGGTAAAGGAAACGGCACATGAATATGGTTTGCCTTACCAGGTACAGCCAAGTTTTGTACGCGCGGTGATAGAGCACGGACGTATGTTGAAAAAACTGGGGCGCAGCTAAGTTTTCAAATTGTATTTTTTACCCTATCTTTGATGCCTTATTATTTAAAAACAACAAATAGTGCAAACACAAAAATTAACAGGAACTATTAAGTTCTTTAATGAAGGCAAAGGTTTTGGCTTCATTAAACATGACGACTCTAGCCAGGAAACATTCGTACACGTTAGCGGTTTAAGAGACCAAGTGAAAGAAAACGACCGCGTGGAGTTTGAATTACAACAAGGGAGAAAAGGCATGAACGCAGTAAACGTTCGTGTTGTACAATAATATTTAATTAAGATTATTTATTGCCAAAGGGCCGCAACTTCTGTTGCGGCCCTTTGTGTTTTATGTTTGGTTTAATCTTGTTGTTTTTAGTAGGCTAGTAACTGTCCTATTTTTTCAGCTACTTTTTCGGCACTGGGTAGCATTGCAGCTTCTAAAAGCATATTCATAGGTACAGCCGGCAGATCGAGCGCGCCGATTGTTTGTACCGGTGCATCGAGAAACTGAAAGCAATTTTGTGCTATGCGGCCAGCCAATGCTTCGCAAAAAGAATTGCGTAGTTGCTCTTCAGTAAGCACGATACATTTACCGTGTTTTTTCACGGTTGCAAATACCAGCTCTTCATCCAGAGGATATATCGTACGCAAGTCAATCACTTCTACCTGTCCGGGATATTGTTTGGCGGCATTCTTAGCCCAATATACACCCATACCATAAGTTATGATGCATATAGAATCGCCATTGCCGATTGACTCTTCATTAGCTGCGAGTGCAACTGTGCCTTTACCAAGGGGTAATACATAATCGCGATCGGGCTCTACCATTTTCGCCTCATCGGTACCGGGCACTTTACTCCAATACAAGCCTTTGTGTTCCAGCATTACCACCGGGTTAGGATCGAGATAGGCTGCCTTCATAAGGCCCTTCATATCGGCCGCATTGCTTGGATAGGCTATTTTTATTCCCTTAATAGTAGCTAATGTACTTTCAACGCTACCACTATGATACGGCCCGCCACCACCATAAGCGCCAATAGGCACACGGATAATGCAGGAGACCGGGAATTTGCCGCAACTGAGGTAGCAAGATTTACTTATCTCGGTAACCAGTTGGTTGAGGCCCGGATATATATAATCGGCAAATTGTACTTCCACAATGGGTTTTAGCCCTACGGCACTCATGCCAACTGTAGAGCCTATTATATAAGCTTCCTGAATGGCGGTATTGAATACACGGTTGTCGCCAAATTTATCGGCAAGGGTGGCGGCTTCGCGAAATACACCTCCCAGGCGTTTCCCTACATCTTGCCCATAAAATAAAGCCTCGGGGTAATCCTGCAATATTTCTTCTACAGCATGCAGGGCGGCATCAACCATTACAGTTTTGTCTTTGCCTTCCGGTGTACGATTCCCTTTTTCCTCAGTTGCCGGTGTAGGAACAAAAACATAATCAGATACTGTGGCGGGGTCTGGTTCAGGCGCAGCTACCGCAGCATTGAATTCGTTTTCTATAAATGCCCTTTCTTCTTCTTCAATATTATCTAAAACACTTTCGCTGATGCCTTTTTGTATCAGTGCTTTACGTAGCTTAGGGCCGGGGTCATCAATTGCGTGTTTGTCAAGGTCTTCATTGGTACGGTACCACTCTTTACGCACGCCCGAAGTATGATGGCCCAGCAGTGGTACTTTCGCATGTACCAGTATTGGCCTGCGTTCTTTGCGCACCCAATTGATGGTATAGTCCATTGTCTTATACGAGTCGGCAAAATCGCTGCCATTTACCCGTACACGCTCCATACCCTTAAAGCCGGCAGCAAATTCATAAGCATCCATTGTGCGTGCTTCGTCGCTGCTTACCGATATACCCCAGTCATTATCCTGAACCAGGTAAATAACGGGTAGCTGGTGCAGTACAGCAAACTGGAAAGCTTCTGCCACTTCACCTTCTGTAACGCTGCCATCGCCCAAAGAACAAACAACTACAGGTGGTGTGGGGTAGTTGATAAGTTTTTGTTTTTCTATATACTGAATACCCTGTGCAACACCCGTAGTAGGTACTACCTGCATACCTGTGGCGCTGCTCTGGTGTATTATCTTAGGGAAGTTTTCGCGGCGTGAATTAGGGTGATTATAGTAAGCGCGGCCACCTGTAAAGGGATCATCGCCTTTGGCCAGCAATTGCAGCATCAGTTCGTAAGGGCGAAAACCCATACCCAGCATCATACTTTCATCGCGATAGTAGGGGCTAACATAGTCGCATGGTTGCAAGAGCATGCCCGTAGCCAGCTGTATAGCTTCGTGCCCGCGCGATGTACTATGAACGTATTTGCAAATTGGCCTGTTGGCTTCGTAAACATCGGCCATAGCCTTTGCGGTCATCATCAGCCTATATGCCTTAAGGAGAGTTTCTTTTGAAAGCATGATCCGTAATAGTTCTTCTGCGAATACAGAACCGCAAAACTAACCTTTACTACCCGAAAAACGAAAGATGATGAAAACACACAATGTGTATTGTGGAAAAGGCGTTACTATTATTAACAAGGCTTTTTTCACAATTATTTTCATAAGTAAATAGAACCGCTATTTTTGTTTCGTTAAAAACAACATTTCAAACTTTCGACATGAAGAAATACCTGCCACATATATTGGTAATAGTTGGCTTTATTTTACTTGCCCTGTTTTTCAGTTACCCGCAAATGGAGGGCAAGCAGTTAGTAGCGGGCGACCAGGAGCAATGGCGGGGCATGTCGGAAGAAGGACGTGCCTATCATGAGAAAACAGGAGAGCAGGTTTTTTGGAGCAATAGCATGTTTGGCGGTATGCCAACCTTTACCTACTACGTAGCAAAATCGAACAACCTGGTACTATTTACACAAAACACCTTGTTTGATGGATTTATAAAAGCACCGGCTTCTTTTCTTATGCTGGCTATGATATGTTTTTACATTTTAGGCTGTGTACAAAAATGGGATAGATGGGTAAGTATTGCAGGGTCGGTGATTTATGCGTTTTCTACATATAATATTATACTTATCATAGCTGGTCATAATACCAAAATGTATACTATAGCGTATCTGCCTGCAATGATAGGTGGTTTGCTGCTTTTATACAGGTCTAGGTATTGGACGGGGATACCTCTTTTGGGTATAGCATTGGCCTTTATGATAGCTAATGCACACTACCAGGTATTATATTATGTGGTAATAATGGTTTTGTGTATTGTTATTGCTTTCCTCGTAATAGCGATTAATCAGAAGAAGCTAAAAGAATATTTCATTTCATCTGCTATTGCACTGGTTGTTGCTGCTGTTGCATTGGGACCAAGCTTACAGTTCTTCCTGGCAACCTTACAGTTTAACAAAACAACTATGCGTGGTGGTGAAAGCGAACTTACTTTCAACCACGATAAAGAAAAGAAAGTAGGCGGCCTTGATAAAGAATATGCATTCAGGTGGAGCAATGGTATCGGTGAAACATTTTCATTAATGATACCTCTTCTTTACGGTGGTGCATCGAGCGAAAATATTGGTGCAGATACTCATACGGGCGAAGCCCTGGCTAATTTTGGTGTGCCACAAGAGTATATTGACCAGATAACAGCACAGGCCCCTTTATACTGGGGGCCTCAGCCATTCCTTCTAGGCCCTGTTTATTTTGGGGCAGTTGTATGCTTCCTGTTTGTATTAGGTATGATGGTGGTACGGAGCCCGCACAAATGGTGGATAATTGGTGTGAGTGCTTTGGCAATAGTGATGTCGTGGGGTAAAAATTTTGCAGGCCTCAATTATTTTTTATTCGATACACTGCCAGCGTTGAACAAATTCCGTATCCCATCCATGATACTGGTATTACCTCAATTCCTGTTTCCGTTTCTGGGTTTGTGGGCGCTGAACGATATTGTAAAAGAAAAGATAACGAGGGAAGACCTGTGGCGTAAAACTAAAATAGCTGTTATAATAACTGCGGGCCTTTGCCTGGTAATTGGCATTGCCGGCAGTATGTTTTTCTCGTACAGATCGGAACTGGCCGATGCCAGCATGGCACAGCGCTATTCGCAAATGCTGAATAACCAGGAAGCAGGTGTGCAGATAGTAAAAGCTATACAGCAAGACCGCGCTGCAATAGCCACCAAAAGCGCACTGACAAGTGCTATATATATAATACTGGCAGGTGCTGTAATATGGGGTTTTACACGCCGCAAAATAAAGCCACATATACTGGTAGCAGGTGTAGGGCTTCTGGCAGCTATAGATCTTATATCTGTTGCTTCAAGATACCTTGATGAAGACAGGTACCAGGAAGATGCATCGGAAATGACCTTCCAGCCAAGACCCGTTGATCAGCAGATAATGCAAGATCCTGACCGATATTACCGTGTGCTGGATGTAACCAAAGATGTATTTAACGATGGCCAGCAGGCATATTTCCATAAAGTAATAGGCGGACACAGCCCGGCTAAATTGGAAATATACCAGGACCTGATAGACGTTCACCTGAATGGAAAATTCAACATGCAGGTGCTGAATATGCTGAACACTAAGTACATAATATTTGCAGGGGGTAAAAATGGAGAACCTGTTGCGATGCCTAACCCCGAAGCATTGGGCAATGCCTGGTTTGTGAATGAAGTAAAATGGGCCAATACGGCCGATGAGGAAATATTGGCGATGAAAGCGAACTATTTAGGCGATACAACACAAGTGCCCGATGCCTTCAACCCTAAGACTACGGCTATTATGCGTAGTACTTACAAAAATGAGCTAAATGGCTATACCTATGGCAAGGATAGCGCAGCAGCAGTAAAGCTGAGTAAGTACGGCCTGAATCATATCAGCTTTACATCGAACAACAGCCAGAATGGTGTGGCCGTATTCTCTGATATCTATTATCCATACGACTGGCATGCCTACGTAGATGGCAAGGAAACACCTATTATGAAAGCAAACTATGTGTTGCGCGCTATAAAAGTGCCAGCCGGACAACATAATATCGAGTTTAAGTTTACACCTCAGAATTTTATTGTGGGCGATAAGATAGCAGCTGTATGTTCTACACTACTTGTGCTGCTATTGATAGGTGCGATAGTGAAAAATGTAAGAAAACCTGAACAGGAAGAAACCAGTGCTGATATAGATAATGCATGAGTAAAGGCACATCATACTTTTTGAAAAATGCTTTCGGGCTGAGGCGCGAAATGAGTATGGGCTTTTACCTGTGCGATTTTCTGTTCAGGAAGATATTGAGGCAGAATGCAGATACGAAGTGGGCTGTTCACCACACCAGTACTGTACATGCACCTAAAAACATTGTAAGAGGAAAAAATGTATATCCCGGCGATTCGCCGGGGGTATACATTAATGCAAATAATGGTGTGAGAATTGGCGATTATACTAATATAGGGCCTAACGTAGGTATCATATCATCGAACCACGATGTAATAGATAACGATACACAAGTTGTGGCGGCACCAATAGATATAGGAAGTTTTTGCTGGCTGGGTATGGGAGCAATAGTATTGCCCCAGGTAAAGCTGGGCGATTTTACTATTGTGGGCGCAGGGGCGGTGGTAACAAAAAATTTTTCAGATGGCTATTGCGTAATAGCCGGCAATCCTGCCAAAATCATCAAACAATTAAACAAAGAAGCATGTGATGCTTTTGCGTTGGGCAAGAACTAATAGTTTTTCCGGCAATACCTTTTTCATATTCCTGATAAGGTTTTTCCCTACACTGGCCAATGTGCTGGTGATGATCTTGTTTTCGCGCCAGTTAGACGTTGCTACCTATGGTGTTTACCAGACGTTTTGGGTACGTGCCTACGTATTAAGCACTATTGGTTGCCTTGGCCTGCAAGGTTTTTTGCTTACCTACAATGCGCAAGTGGTAGCAGGGTTAGTACGACTGTTAAAAGTGTGGGGTATAGCATTACTGCTTATATGGACCATATTGGTGTCTGCTGCATTTGCATATATGGAAGCCGGCCCGTTAATGTTGCCATTGGCCATACCCTTTTTATTTATTTGGTTTTATATCCTGGGCATTATTACCGAGACCATACTTTCTGTAAACCGCAGGTTTGGCTTAATGCTAATTGTGAATGTGGTTTATACCATAGTTTTTATTGCACTACACCTGGCTTATTTGAGAGGCAGCTTCCCATTGAGCCAATTGTTCATCAGTCTAATGCTGATAACAGCAGCAAGGCTCCTGTTATACCTGCCTATATCGGTAAAAACTGTGCGTAAACAAGTAGCAGAACCTTTAGGGAAAACTATACAAGAAGTTCGTTCACTATGGTTTCATTTGGGGCTATACGATATGTCGCAGATGCTGTTCAGGTGGATAGATAAATTTATTATCACCTATTTCTTTGCTGCTGAATTGGCAGCTATATACTTTAACGGTTCACAGGATATACCTTTTCTGCCATTGTTATTGGGTGCCGCAGGAAGCGCTGCATTAATGCAATTGGCAAGTACTGAAAAGAGTAATGAAGACATATATATCATACAATTATTGCAGCACTCATCACGGATATTATCATCAATAGTGTTTCCCGTTTTTTTCTTTTGTATGTGTTTCCGAACTGAGCTATTTGGAGTGGTACTTTCAGAAAAATACTTGCCTGCAGTACCTGTATTTCTTGTCTCGGTAATGGCCATACCACTGCGGGCATATAGTTTTACTACGATATTGCAGAACAAGCATAAAGGGAGCATTATAAACATAGGTGCCTTTCTGGACATCTTGCTTGCCTGTACATTAATGTATCCACTTTACTTATGGCTGGGTTTACCTGGAGTGGCACTAGGGTTTGTTATTAGCAGCTACCTGCAGGCGGCTTTTTATTTATACTATTCCGGCAAGGTGGTTGGCGTATCGCCATTTGCACTTTTACCATTGGGCAACTGGGTACGAAAGCTTATTGTTTTTGCCATTGCTTTTATAGGCGTTCATTATATTATGGCAATGGTTTATACTCCGCAAATTGTTTTAATTTGGGGTGTGGTATTGCTAGTAGCCGCCGTTGCTACAACCATCGCCATAGAATTTAAAGCAGCAAGAAATGGCTAATCATATACGTAGGCGCAGGTTGGCCGATATTGAGAATACAGGGTTTAGTACCAGTACCCAGAATACCGAGGGTGGCAGGCTTACTAATAAAGATGGTAGCATTAATGTACTAAAAACCGGCATACCGTTCTGGCAGCGCATTAGCATGTACCATTCTTTGTTGCGTATGCGCAGGTGGAAATTTCTGCTTACTGTTTTTAGCTTCTATACAGCTACCAATGTATTCTTCGCAACACTATATCTTATAGTAGGGGTTGAAAATCTGCAAGGCATACATGGAGGTAATGATTTAATGAGCAATTTTCAACAGGCGTTTTTTTTCAGTTCGCAAACACTTACCACCGTTGGCTACGGCCATATTAGCCCGGTAGGCCTTGGGGCGAATATTGTTGCCTCGCTTGAGTCGTTTGTCGGCATACTATCCTTTGCTTTGGTAACAGGTTTACTGTATGGCCGTTTTACAAGGCCAAGAGCCTATCTTAAATTCAGCGATAACCTGCTGATAGCGCCGCATAAAAGTGGAACAGCCGCTATGGTAAGGGTTGCATCGTACAAAAACAATCATCTAACCGATATTGAAGCACAGGTAACCACATCAATGTTCATAAATGAGAATGGCCAGCAGGTACGCAAGTTCTTTACTTTACCACTTGAAATAAAAAAGATCAACTCGCTGGCCCTAAGCTGGACTATGGTGCACATGATAGATGAAGACAGTCCTTTATACCTGATGAATATTGAAGATATAAAAGAGGCGAAAGTGGAGATATTATTTAATTTAAAAGGTTTTGATGATCACTTCTCCAATATAGTTCAACAAGGTACCTCTTACCATTTTAGCGAGATTGTGTATGGGGCTAAGTTCCTCCCCGTATTCCACCGTTCTGAAGACAATACAACCACTTTACTGGAACTGGATAAAATAAATGCTTATGAGCCAGTACCTCTAATGGAAATAGAAAAATCGGTGGTGAATGCGTAATTTTGCAATATGCTTGCAACATCTATGCTTTCACCTTTATCACAAAAATATTTAGACAGGGAAGAACGTTATAGCGCCCACAACTATCATCCGTTACCTGTTATGCTGACACGTGGGCAAGGCGTGCATGTGTGGGATGTAGATGACAAGCAATACTACGATTTCCTTTCAGGCTATTCGGCAGTAAACCAAGGGCATTGCCATCCTAAAATAATTCAGGCATTTATTGAGCAATCGCAAAAATTAACGCTTACCTCCAGGGCATTTCACAGCGATGTGTTTGGTGAATATGCCGAATATATTACCAGGCTTTTTGGGTATGATAAGGTATTGCCCATGAACACCGGCGTGGAAGCAGTAGAAACGGCACTTAAGCTGGCGCGTAAGTGGGGATATGAAGTGAAAGGCGTGGAAGATAATAAGGCTAAAATTATTGTTTGCGCGCACAACTTCCATGGGCGTACTTTGAATGTAATATCTTTCAGTACCGACCCCACAGCCAGGCATAATTTTGGGCCATTCATGCCTGGTTATGAAATAATTGAATACAATGACCTACCGGCCTTAGAAGCTGCATTGCAGGATAAAAATGTAGTGGGTTTCCTGGTAGAGCCTATACAGGGTGAGGCTGGCGTGGTAGTACCCGATGAAGGATATTTATCGAAAGCGGCAAGACTGTGCCGTGAAGCGAATGTATTGTTTATAGCCGATGAAATACAAACCGGCCTTGCACGTACGGGTAAGATGCTGGCTTGCGATCATGAAAATGTACACCCCGATATTTTAATATTGGGTAAGGCATTATCCGGTGGTACTATGCCTGTATCGGCTGTGCTGGCTGATGATGAAATAATGCTGACCATAAAGCCGGGGGAACATGGTTCTACTTACGGAGGCAATCCGCTGGCCTGTAAAGTGGCTATTGTTTCGCTACAGGTATTGATAGATGAAAAAATGGCCGAGAACGCAGCAGTGCAGGGAGCTTACTTAAGAGAACAGTTGCAGGCGCTTGATCATGCTAATATATCGCTTGTAAGAGGCAAGGGCTTACTCAACGCTATTGTAATAGACCATGCTGAGAAGGATGCAGCATGGGACCTTTGTATGAATCTGAAAAAAAACGGTTTGCTGGCCAAGCCAACACATGGCGATAAAATACGTTTTGCGCCACCTCTCATTATCAATCGTCAGCAGATGGATGATTGTGTGCAGATCATAAAACACAGTCTAGATCAAATTTCTTAATGACTGAACAGCTTAGCACACACAAGCGAATGCATTTATTGGCAGATATGACCACCGGATTATCTGACGGTATTATTGTATTGCTTGCGCTTACTTCCGGCTTAGGCAGGGTAGTGGAAGATATTAACTCATTATATACTGCTGCAATAATAGCTATTTGCCTGGGTGCTATTGCCATTGCCGTGAGCCGCTATTTTACAGAAAAAGAAGGCATTGACGAAGGAGCGCATGAGCAACATGAAATGGAGAGCCTGCAACACCTGGGCCTTAGTGAAAGCACAAGGCTGGAGATAGCGGCAGAAATGCAGAAAGAGGAAAAAAGTGAGTTTGAAAAAATTGTAGATGCGTCGGCAGATATAGCAGGGGCGAAAAAAAGCGCTGTTAATATTGCTATATTTTATGCTATTGGCGGGCTTTTCCCTTTACTGCCTTTTGTGTTGATAGGTGACCGGCAAAACGCTTTTATTTCGTCTGTTGTTATCTCAGTTCTTTGCCTGGTTTTAGTTGGTTATATAAAAGCGTTAGAACGTAGCAGGAATATTGTTGAAGAGATACTTCGCCAATCTATAACAGGTGTACTTGCCGGCGCGGCGGGCTATTTTCTAGGTGGTATCTTTCTTTAGCGTTTATCCTTTATTTCTGTAAGGCTGCCTTCAGGGTATTGGATATTTTCAAGATAGAGTCCATGCCCGGCTACATTGAAATAGGCCTTAGTGCAATCTCTCCCTTCAATCACAGTTCTAAATTCATCTGCACTCATTCTTCCATTGGCTACCTGAAGTTGTGTGCCTACCAGTCCCCTTACCATACCCCGTAAAAAACGATTTGCTTCCACTACATAATGCAATTCTTCTCCTTTTTGTTCCCAGTAGGATTGATGGATTTTGCACAGAAACGTAAAGGTTTGTGTGTTGCGTTTGGAGAACGTTTCAAAATTTTCATACTCCATCAGCATTTTTGCAGTTTCGTTTAATATACTTTTATCAATGCGGAAAGGGTAGTACAGTGCTTTGTTGAGCAGAAATGGGTCTTTGCTGCTATATATACGATAGCGGTAGCGGCGGGTTAAAGCATCGAAACGTGCATTTAATTCGGGGTTGCCGGCGATGTATAATTTGTGTAGGGCAATGTACCGGGGTAGTATTGCATTCATCTTATAAATAAATGCATCGTGCAGCGGCGCCGCTGTATCGAAATGATAATAATTGCCCAAAGCGTGTACACCTTCATCGGTACGGCTGGCGCCAAATGTTTCTATAGGTTGGCGCAGCAGCGTAGAAAGGGCGTTATTTATAGCTAATTGTACAGTGGGTATTTCGCCCTGCAGTTGCGAACCATGAAACGCAGTGCCATCGTACATTACCTCTAAGAAATACCTTGCCATATCAATATCAGGTTGCAAAAGTACTTAAAGCAATGCACTATTATCCGGCCTTTTGCGGCGCTCAATGAAACGGCCAATAAGCCAGAACGATATAGCCAGTACGCCAAAGAAAATGCCTTTATTCAAACCCTCCCAGAAGAATTCGAAATACATTGTGTATAAATTCAGTAAAAGAAAGAATAAACCAAAATCGCGCGTGGTATCGTCATTGCGTTTAATGCCAATATAAAAACTAATGAAGCAGATAATACCAAATAAAACAGGGTAAATGATAACCTGCGTTTGTTTTATTAGCGACCACTCATTCATACTATAATTACCCATGATGGATATACCCCATAGTGCAGTAAACAGGATGATTAACCCCGCAAGGTAGGTTGTACGATTAGTAAAACTTAAGTTCTTGATGAAACGTTGCAAGTAAGAGAATAATAAAACCACTATTCCAAACAATGCAAAACGTACAGGATAGTTCATGTGCAGGAATAGGCTATTGTGCGAATGTGCTTCCGTAAAGGAGCCATACCAGCCCATTATAGCTAGTATAAAGCCTATCCATAATGCACGCGACCGCATGAGTAATGTTAGCCCTGCGAATAATGCAGCTACAATAAACAGAAAACCACTATGCCTGGCGCCAAAACCAATGTCTTTGCAGGCGTACACTAACGATATAAGTAAGAGTAACGCGCCCAGTACCATATATACCTCGTAAGCAATACTCGCTTTATTGGCTATTTTCTTTTTGCAATACCCAAACCAAGCTATACCCATAACAAGGAAGGCAACGGATATGAAAACATTACTAAGCGAGAAGTAAACTTTGAGCTTTTCCAGCAATTTATCGTCAATGAAAATAGCACCGAATGCAAGCACAATGCACGATATAGCAATGATGAAAAAATACTGGGCTAATTGTTGTGAGGCCGAAGTTTTAAGTTCTATGCTGTCTTTTAGCTCAACTGCTTTTTCAGGTGTTATGCCGCCATTCTGCTGCCAGTCTTCTATCGCGTTTAAAATCGTGTCTCTTTCTGCCTTGCTTACTTTCATCTTAAGGGTTTTCCAGCCCTCTAATTTAATGAATTATCAGAACTTGAAGTTATAGGTGATACTTGGCAGTATCGGGAAGATAGATACCTGTTTCACTTTTGCCGACACACCTTCACCAAGACTGCCTTGCGTATCTACATACAGGAAGTATGGATTTTGCCTGCTGTACACATTGTAGATAGAAAATGCCCAGCTACTTTGCCATTTACGGGGTTTCTTATGCTGTGGTGTATAGATAGCGGACAGATCGAGCCTGTGATAAGGGAAAATTCTATATGCGTTCAGGTCGCTATATTCAGGTACAATAGTCTGGTCGATGAAATAATAATTGGTAGGTAATGTAATTGCATTGCCTGAGCCGAAAACAAATACAGCAGAGTAAGTCCATTTTTTACTTGCTTCGTAAGTACCTACCACCGATAGGTCATGCCTGCGATCGTATTTTGCGGGATAACTTTTGCCATTGTTCAAATCGGGGAAAGTCCGGTAAGTCCATGCAAGAGTATAACCTATCCAACCTGTGAATTTACCTTTGGTTTTATTAATAAAGAACTCAGCACCGTAAGCTTCTCCTTTACCAAATACGAAATCCAGCTCAGGGTCGCGATTAGTGGATGGTATATAACCTTCGCGGTATTCTATCTGGTTCTTCAGGTCTTTATAGTAAACTTCGACAGATGTTTCTATTTTATTATCGAGGAAGTTGCGGAAATAACCTACAGAATATTGCCATGCCTGTTGCGGCTGCACATAAAAAGTACTGGGCACCCAAAGGTCTGTTGGCAGCGTGCTACCGTTATTCGATATAAGATGTATATACTGATACGCTTTTGATACGCTGGCTTTTATTGAAGATTTACTGTTCAATGCAAAACGCATATTTAGCCTGGGTTCCCAACCTCCATAAGTTTTTACCAGCTCACTTGAGCCAAACTCTGTACTATCAGTCTTTTTACCATCGATACCATACCGGAACTGAGTATAAGGCCCCGTTTGTCCAAACCATGAGTAGCGCACGCCCGCATTTATTTTAAGCCATTTGAACGGATCGAACTCATCTGTTATATAAGCCCCTGCTTCATGTGCATATTTTATCAACGCATTGTCGGGTTTTAATTCTGTAGCGCCGCTGCGGCCGGATATTTGGTTGGGTATGAACTTATGGTGCGTATATGCCGCTCCCATTTTGAAGTGATGATTGAACGTAGTAAAATAATCCAGATCAACCTTACCATTATAATCGCGAATACCGGAGGATAGTTTGATATCGAAATCATTTTGGCCTGCGGAGAATGCAAACTGATAATCGTTATAAACGGCGGTAGTATTCAGGAAGAGCTTATTGCTGAATAAGTGATTCCAACGCAGGGTAGCGGTACTATTGCCCCAGGGAATATCTGCATCGAAATTACCGCTACTGCTGGCAAACTTAAATTTATCCCTACCAAAATATCCGCTTGCGTAAACGCGATCCTTGTCTGTTATTTTATAATTAGCTTTCAGGTTGGCATCGTAAAAATAATAACCGGAACCTTTCAAGCTGCCGGTAGCAAATGGCTTTATCAATAAATCGACATAGGTACGGCGGCCGGATAACATGAAAGAACCCTTTTCTTTTTTGATAGGCCCTTCAACCGTTAAGCGCGATGCAATTAAACCAATACCACCTTCAGCATGGTATTCTTTCATATTGCCTTCTTTCATCGATACATCGACCACTGAAGACAAACGGCCGCCATAGTTGGCGGGCATACCACCTTTTATCAGCGTTACATTTTTCAGCGCATCGGTATTGAACACTGAAAAGAACCCAAACAGGTGACCAGAATTGTACACTACTGCATCATCCAGTAATATCAAATTTTGATCAGGGCCGCCACCACGTACATAAAAACCCGAATTACCTTCACCTGCCGATTGTACGCCCGGCATCAGTTGCAAAGCTTTCAAAATGTCTGTTTCCCCAAATATTACCGGCAGGGTTTTTACTTTTTCGGCAGATAGGGTCATAGTACCCATATCAGTACCTTTTATATTTTCATCGCTGCGGCGAGATGTGACCTCCACTTCTTTCAGTTCTGTTCCACTCTCCATTTCTGCATTGTAGGTTTTGCTTGCTACCATGGAGATGGTTTCTGTTTTTGTAGCGTACCCTATGTAAGAGAAAATGAATGTATAAGAGCCTGCCGGTACCGATACGGAGTAAAAACCATAATTATTAGTTTGCGCACCAATGCCCAATTCTTTTACATACACCGTAGCTGACACCAATGCTTCGCCGCTGGATGCCGCACGCATATAGCCGCTAAGTGTTACCTTCTTTTGTGCAAAAGCAGGAGTGCTGCATACCATAAGGAAAGCGAACGACAATATAGTAAGAAGACAGACTTTTAGAAATCGCATCGGGTATAGTTGAACTCAGGTGAATTATTAAAGAGAATCGGTCACTTCACCACACTCCAGCATTTTTTTGCCAAAATATGGGTTTTTAATTTCTGCCTCATTGCTTAACCAATAAGCACCTTTATCGTTAAATGCCATAGGGCAGTATTGGCGATATACGCCTGCATTCTTCAGTTCCACAGTTTTCAGCACATTGTACATAGCGTTCGATACGGTTTCGAAGTAAATGCGTTTTTTTTCGCATGTTTCGTCTTTTACAGAAAGGATGTTCTTATTGCCTATGCTTATAGAATCAAGATCTGTTTTAAGTGTTGCGAAGTTAGTAGTATCGCTAGCCAGGTTGGCTTTAAAGCTATCGACAGAAGTTTGCATTTTGGCAGCAGCTTCATCCGCTTTTGCAGCATTAGTAGCTACCATAGCATCCTTCAATTCATAATAATTATTTACAATACCTACCAGTTGGCTGGTTTGTGCGTCTGTCAACTTGCTTGCTGGTGGGCCAACAGGTTTAGTTTTTTCGGTTGTTGTGGTTTCTGTTGATTTATTTTCGGATTGGCAACTTGAAGCAAATACAGCCAGTGCAACAAATATTAAAGAAAATAAGCGCATGTTATAAAAAATTTTGCTGCAAAAATACGAGAAGCATCAATGCTAAACGTTAGGATTGTAATTTTGCGCACTTATGTTGGTTTCATTACAAAATATATCGTTCTATTTCGGGTCGCGCGCAATTGTTGAAGAAGCAAGCTGGCAGATAGAAAGAGGGGAAAGAATAGGCCTTGTGGGCAGCAATGGTGCGGGAAAATCGACCGTGCTAAGGATGATAACCGGCGCCTATAATATTGACGCAGGTGTTATAAATAAGCCCAAAGATGTCACTATTGGCTTCTTTAACCAGGATCTTTTAAGCTTTTCTACCGATAATTCTATTCTTTCAGTAGGTATGGGCGCTTTTGAGCGTGCCCATGAAATAGAAAAAGAGATGGCAAACATCCTTGCTGAATTGGAAAGTAAACCCGATGATGCCAAACTGCTGGATGACTATAGCCATGCCCTGCACGATTTTGAAGTGGCAGGCGGCTATGAAATGGAACACCGCACGGCTGAAGTGCTGGAGGGACTTGGATTTTCAACTGCTGACCTTCAGAAGCCATATAACCAGTTTAGCGGTGGCTGGCGTATGCGCGTGTTGCTGGCTAAGATGATGCTGCAGGCCCCTGACCTGTTGCTACTCGATGAACCTACCAACCACCTGGATCTACCCTCGATAGAATGGCTGGAAAGATACCTGATCAGTTATCCCGGTAGTGTAGTTATCGTATCGCACGATAGGTACTTCCTGGATAGGATGGTAACCAAGATAGTAGAAGTGTGGCAGCAAGATTTGCACCAATATAGCGGCAATTATACTTTCTTCCAGAAAGAGAAAGCCGAACGTATGGAACTGCAACAACGGGCTTTTGAGAACCAGCAAGACTATATACGCCAGCAGGAGCGTTTTATTGAGCGTTTTAAGGCAAAAGCAAGTAAGGCTACACAGGCACAAAGTGCTATGAAAAAGCTGGATAAGCTGGACCGTATTGAAGCACCGGATGGCACAATGCCGGTAATGAATATCAACTTTGACGTTGCAGTACAGCCGGGTAAGATCATATCGACACTTAAAGGCGTATCGAAAAGCTTTGGTGACCTGAAAATATTAGACCATGCAGATGCTGAAATAAACAGGGGTGATAAAATAGCCCTGATAGGAGCAAATGGTAAGGGTAAATCGACCTTACTACGTATAATAGCAGGGCAGGAAATCTTTGAAGGTGAACGTAAAGAAGGACATAATGTAGAAGAAAGTTTTTACGCGCAGCACCAATTGGAGGCGCTGAATATAGAAAATGAGATACTGGAAGAACTGAAGGGTGCCGGTAGCGGCAAGACAGAATTGGAATTAAGACAATTGCTGGGTTGCTTCCTGTTTAGTGGCGATGATGTATTTAAAAGGATCAAAGTATTGTCGGGTGGTGAGAAGGCTAGGGTAGCACTGGCAAAGACCATTGCTATGAAAGGAAACTTCCTGATGCTGGATGAACCTACCAACCACCTGGATATGCAATCGGTTGAGATGTTGATAGAGGCATTGAACAAATACTCTGGTACCTTAATTCTTGTATCGCACGATAGGTATTTTATCAGCAAGACCGCCAATAAAATATGGCATATTGAAGATGGCAAGATCAAAGAATTTATTGGTAGCTACGATGAATGGATGGTGTTTGAAACCGACCGCCAGAAACGCCTGCAAGCCGCTGCTGCACCAGCCCCCACTGTAAAAGTTGAAGAAAGGCCTAAGAAAGAAGAAAAGAAGCTGGTTAATACAAACGACCACGAGCAGCGTGAATTGCGTAAGGAGTACCAAAAGCAACAAAAAGCATTTCAGAAGTTAGAAGAGCAAATGGCACGATTGAATGAAGAGAAAGCCAAGCTGGAAGCGCAACTGGCTGACCCTGCATTTTATTCTGATAAAACACAGTTCCAAAAGCTGGATGATGCGTACAAGCAGCATACTATAAAACTAAACGGAGTATCTGCTGAATATGATAAGGCTTTTGAGCAAATGCTGGAACTTGAAGAGAAACTAGGCTAACGCAATTTGACATTAGCGGATACAATTGTAAATTTATCAACCATTTTAAACCAAACACATTATGCCTTCTTTCGATATAGCCAGCAAAGTAGAATTGCAAACCCTAGATAACGCCATTAACGTGGTGAAGAAAGAGATCGATAACCGTTACGATTTTAAAGGATCGCACGTGGTTATTGAGCTGAATAAAAAGGATATGATCATTAACCTGGAAGTGGAAGGTGATATGCGTATGAGACAACTGGAAGATGTGTTGCTTACCAAATCGATGCGCCAGGGACTTGAAGCTAATAGTTTTGACATGACCAAGGAAGCAACACCATCGGGCAAATACCTGAAGAAAACGGTACCTGTAAAAAACGGCATCGATAAAGAGACTGCTAAGAAAATAGTAAAGATCATTAAAGATAGCGGCTTGAAAGTGCAGGCAGCTATCATGGATGATATCATTCGTGTAACAGCTAAAAAGATAGATGACCTGCAAGATGTTATTCAACTATGTCGCAGTTCTAATCTTGATCTGCCGTTGCAGTTCACGAACATGAAATCGTAATTTGAAAATATCACAAAATGAAAGCCAGCTATTTAGCTGGCTTCTTTTATTTCAAAATGTTGACAACCTCTTTACAGATAGCGCCGCCTTTATCTCTTTCATCTCGCTGAAGAATGAAAATACATACTGTGCTGTTGATATCAGGAAAATAGCAAACATCTGTACCCCAGAAGCCGCCATGATAGTAACCGGTGAGACCAGCAATAGATATTTTGCGCATGCCCAAGCAATAATTCGATTTTTCAACAGGCAATACAGGAGTCTCCATTTCTTTCAACAACTCCTTATCCTTGACGATTTTCCCTTCTCCCAAATTCTGAAAGAAAATCGCAAGATCTTTTGTTGTAGAAGCCATACCGCCACCACCATACAAATCCCATGATGGATCAAGGTCGTAAGAATCCCATGGATATTTTGACCAATACTGGTGCACCATTGTTTTTGTTTTCTTTGGCTTTTTCTCCAGGTCAACAAACCAAGTGTCTTTTAGCCCAAGCTTTTTGTAATCAACTATCTCGCGTATGGCCTCGTAAAATGGTTTGTTTGTAAAACGTTCAATTACTTCGGTAAGTAATAAGTAATTGACATCGGCATATTTGAATGTGTCGCCCGGTTGAGCCCGCGGTGTGCCAATATCTACTGTACGTTTTATTTGTTCGTCTCTTGTCCAATGGTACTTGCGATGTGTATTTACAAAATCAAAATAATCGCCTTCGGTATAATCTGAGATGCCTGAAGTGTGCGACATCAGATGTTTTATCTTGATAGCTTGCAGATCATAACCATCATTTTTTAAGAGTTCTTTAGATCGTGCTGAAATGAGATTTTCAATAGGGTCGTTGGTACTGAATTTTTTCATCTCAACCAGTTTTAGAATAGTAGCAGCAACATACGTTTTTGTATTGCTTGCTAATAAGGCAGGTTGGTCAGCAGATATTTTTTGTTTGGTGTTCTTATCCGAATAGCCAACTGCATAAGACCATGAAATATTTTTATCCGGCGATTCGATATGTGCCATAATGCCTGCAGCATTGGGTATGGCCTGGTAAAAGGAATCGATAGTATGTTGTAAGCGATTTTCTAAGGATTGTGCCTGCGTTGCATTTGTGTAGGTAGCCAATGCAAAAGCTAACAGGATCTTGTATTTCATGTGCTAATTTATTGTTTTCAATTTGTTGCTGCAATCCCCCAAACTTTCACCCAATACCTGAAAAAATAAAACCCGCTTAAGTAGCGGGTTAAATAGTGTTAGAAATTGTAAACTGCATCTTTCAGCATTGGTTGCACCTTATCTTTTTCCGATAAGATGGCTTTGCTGATGTCCATCTTCCAGTCAATATTGAGTGATGGGTCGTTAAAGTAAACACCACCTTCCGTGCTTTTATCGTAAAAGTTGTCGCATTTGTAGAATACCTCGGCTGTATCGCTCAATACAGAGTATCCATGTGCAAAACCACGTGGTACCAGTAACTGGCGTTTGTTTTGAGCAGACAATTCTACGCCATACCATTGTCCAAAGGTGGGACTCTCTTTACGTATATCAACCACAACATCCCATATAGTTCCTTCAAGTGCACGTACCAGTTTGGTTTGTGGCGTTGGATTGTTTTGGTAATGTAAGCCGCGCAATACATATTTGCTTGAGCGTGCCTGGTTATCCTGTATAAATGGAATATCAAATCCCGTCAATGCTTTTAACTGACCGGCATTAAAGCTTTCGAAAAAATAACCACGCTCATCACCAAATACTTTCGGTTCAATTATGTACAAGTCCTTTAACGGTGTTTCTATTGCATTCATTACTTAGCCAGTTGTGCTACTACTTCAAGAAAATTCTTAGTGATATATGCCAGTTCTTCTTCAGTCAATTCTGTATGTATAGGTAATGATATTACGCAATCCTGTAGCATATCAGTTGCAGGTAGCTGGTATTTATCGCCACCAAAATCTTTCAGCATATTTTGTTTATGGCTGGGCAAAGGGTAGTACAACATTGATGGTACCTTTCTTTCAGCCAGCATATCGGGCATTTTATCGCGGTCAATACCTTTTACCTGCAATGTATATTGGTGAAATACATGATGGCTATATGACGCACGGTATGGGGTTACGATATTGGGATTGGTCTTAAATGCATTGTCATAATAATCAGCTACTGCACGGCGTGCGTCGCAATATTCGTCCAGATGTGGCAATTTTACACGCAATACGGCAGCCTGTATAGCATCCAGGCGGCTATTGCAACCTACCATTTCGTGGTAGTAACGCACTTTCTGGCCATGGTTAGCTATCATGCGCAGCTTTTCGGCAAGTGCATCATCGTTCGTGAACATTGCACCACCATCGCCGTAACAACCCAGGTTTTTAGAGGGGAAGAAAGAAGTGCAGCTAATAATACCCATTGAGCCATTTTTCACAGTTCTGCCATCGGAAAAAGTGTAGCTACCACCAATAGCTTGTGCGTTATCCTCTATTACAGGTATATTATGCTCTTTAGCCAAAGCCAGCAAAGGCTCCATATCGGCCGACTGACCATATAAATGCACTGGTATGATAGCCTTTGTTTTAGGGGTGATAGCATTTTTCAAGCTATCAAGGTTCATGGTAAAAGTGTCGGTATCTACGTCTACAAATACAGGCTTTAAACGTAATAATGCCACTACTTCTACAGTAGCAATATATGTGTAAGAAGGGGTTATCACCTCATCGCCCGGTTGCAGGCCCAAAGCCATAAGTGCTATTTGAAGGGCATCTGTACCATTGGCGCAGGGTATAGTGTGTTTTACACCCAGGTATTCAGAAAGTTCAGTTGATAGTTTTTGTACTTCAGGGCCGCCTATGAAGGCTGTAGTATCTATAACATTTTGGATGGCCTTATCTATCTCAGGCTTTATTTTTTGGTATTGACGCTTTAGGTCAACCATTTGCAAATTTTGCATATAAAATTGTAATAGCTGCAAACCTACACCTTACCATTCATACGTCAAAACCACAAAAAGGTAAGACAGCATTCTTTAAAGTATTTATAACTATTGATGATTGTATATTTGCCTATCCTTAACGTATAGTTGCCATTTTTTATTATGAAAAGATTGTTGGTTATTATCTTGTTGTTATCTGTAGGCTATCTGCCTGCAAATGCCCAGAGCTCACTGTTTGGCGAGACGAAGCGCCCTGCAAGAAGTGGCTTTATTTTTAGTGTGAATGGCGCGCTTGATGTACCGGCAGCCGATATGGCAAAACGCTTTGGTAATAACTATAAACTTGGCGGTGCGGTACTTTATAAAACAAAAAGTAACTGGATGTTTGGTCCGAAGATCGATTTTATTTTAGGGAACAAGATCAATGAAGATTCGTTGATGAGTAATATTAAAACCTATGATGGTTACCTGATAAACAGAGATGGCCTGGTTGTGGATGTTGGTAAATTTGAGCGCGGTTATATGATTGGCCTGCAAGCCGGTAAAATATTCAATACATCGAAGAAAAACAGCGATAATGGTATTCTTATAACCACATCTGCTGGTTTTATGCAGCATAAGATCAATATTTTTGATAGGGAAAATGCTATACCACAGCTAAAAGGCGATTATCGCAAAGGGTACGACAGGCTTGTAAACGGAGCATATCTTGAGCAATATGTTGGCTATAATTATATGGATAATAAGGGTTTCCTGAACTTTCACATAGGGCTGGATGTTACTGCTGGCTTTACAAAGGGAAGAAGAGATTACTTGTACGATGTAATGCGCCCCGGAACAGATTCGCGCCTGGATGTCCTTTTTGGAATAAGAGGAGGATGGTATATTCCGATATTTAAAAAGAAATCAGAAGAAATATTTTTTGAGTAAAGTTATTTAGAAGCGAAATAGTGATTGATAATATTGTAAAACGAAACAACAGTATCATTCTCATCGTTCCAGTTATTTTCACTATGTACTTCATCCAGCCAGCTGATGGCTTCGGGGTATGAACCGAAACTGTTAAGTTGATCTAATACCTGTTCATAAACATTTGCATTGCCGTTAAATAGCTCGCTTATATAAAGGTATTTATCATTGATGCCTATTATTTTCCGTATATCCAGATTGGTATTGGCCGGGTGGCTTGAAAGTATCGGGTCTGCAATTTTTTCAGCTTCATTTACTGTTGGTATATCAGGTGTTGGCTCAACCTCTGGTGCCTGGCTGTATTCTTTAGGTGCTGTTTCTACTGGGGGCTTTTGTAGGGGGGGAGTCGCTCCGGTGGTTTGTGGTTGCTCATTGATTAGCGAACTATTAAAACTTATACGTCCTCTCATTTCAAGCAGATCGGCATATATCACTTTGGTATAGTCAAGCATCAGGTCAACATCTATCAACTCCGGCTCGCCGTTTTTATTTGCCAGGTCGCTAAGTTTTTGCAGTAAGTTCATTATACGTTGCATACCTACATTTTTAACAAAAATAAGGCCACAAGCTTTATGGCTGAAAACGTATTTTCGTATAGTAATGTTATATTTATAAGTTACTACATGCAAATGAAAAATATCAGACCTACAAGACAGAAGAAGGGCTTAAAACGATTTAAAGTACAAAAACTGGCAGATGCTAATACTTCAGAATACGATAAGCAAATAATAGATATTGTTTTAGTAACCCTGTACAATAATGCCGATAGGGATATACTTGATCTTGAAAAGGAAATATATAATCCCAATAAAATAAAACTCAGTTTAAAACATGCCGAGCGATTGTGGGAAGTGATGCTTAGCTCGGGTTGGATAAGCCCTGTAATAGGTTTTGGCAATTCGGGCAGAATAGCGCTTACCCAAAGTGGCTATCAGCTTATGGCACAATACGGGGGGTATAGCAAGTTTTTGGAAGCCCAGAAAATAGCACAGCAACAGCAACCACAGACCATTATATTACCCTTGCAGGTACAGCAGGACGATGATGCAGAGCCGGAACAACCTAATGGAGAACCATCGAAAGCTGCAGAAGAAAAGAAAAAACCTGGAAATAAATAGGTATAATACAATATCGATAATGGCATTTGCCATGTTAATTCTGCTAATTTTGCTTTATGCGTTTTTGGTTCACCTCTTTTATTATTACCTGTTGTATAGTTAATACAGCAACTGCGCAAGACGAAGTGTGGTCGTTACAGCGTTCCGTGCGATATGCTATCGATCATAATATTTCCATACAGCAAAACGTATTGAACGAACGGCTGGCAAAACTAAGCCTTCAGCAAAGCCAGCTGTCTCAATTGCCAAATGCCAATTTATCGTCATCTTACGGCCGCAGCTTTGGGCGTTCTGTCGATCCTACAACCAACCAGTTTGTAGAGGGAAGCAGCTACGATTTTCTGAGTTTGAGTGGTAGCGCCGATGTATTGTTATTTGGCTGGTTTCAAAAAAGAAATACTATTGCCAAAAATAATTACAGCCTGAAAGCAGCACAGGCCGATGTTGACCAGTTAAGAGATGATGTATCGCTAAATGTTGCAACAGGGTATTTAAGAGCACTGCTGGCACAAGAGCAAATAAACGTAACCCGTAAGCAAGTTGAGCTTTCGGCAGAACAGCTGAAGCAAACCCAAAGTTTTGCTGATGCGGGCAGGCTACCCGAGCTGAATGTTGCACAATTAGAGGCACAACTGGCTAGCGACAGCGCCAATTTGATAACGGCTATTTCTGATTACAATGCAGCGATCCTGGATATAAAAGCATTGCTCAATCTTGATTTTGAAACACCTTATCAACTTGAAGTACCTAATGTAAAGGTAGCCGATGAGCTTGCCGTGAATAGCCTGACACCTGAAGAGATATATAACCATGCAACCAGTCATCTGGGTAGTATCCGTAGCAGCCAGATGCGCTTGTTTGCAGCTGAAAAAAATTATGCGGCTTCAAAAGGCACTTTATGGCCACAATTAAGCATTGGTGCTCAATTAGGTACTAACTGGGCCAGTACTTATAAGGAAGTAGTAGGAAACCCCATCTTTACAGGTAATGGAACGCCCACAGGAAACTATGTACCGGTACTGGATACAATATTACCGGTTTATCAGCCTGAAGTAACGTATCAAACACGTACTATTCCTTTGGGCAAACAATTGGATAATAACTTTCGGCAAACGGTATCGCTCAACCTGAATATACCACTGTTCAATGCCTGGCAGGCTTCTTATTCGGTAAAGCAAGCCAAGATCAATGTACTTTCGCAACAACTGAATAAATATAATGCTGAACTGAAGCTAAAGCAGGATGTATATAAAGCTCATAATGATGCAGGTAATGCCATACAGAAGTACCAGGCAGCTATACGTGCTGTAGATGCGGCACAACGTGCTTTTGATTTTGCACAAAAGAGGTACGACCTTGGGCTCACTAACACTGTAGAATACCTTACCACTCAAATTACCCTTTACCAGTCTGAATCGCGGTTGGCCAGCGCCAAATATGACCTAATATTTAAATTAAAGGTTATTGATTACTATCTTGGTAAAGAATTAAAATTATAAACAGAATGGCAGAGCTAAAGGATGTGCTGATGGAGGCTACGCGCGAGGCAGGGAAAATAATTCAGCATTATTTTCAAGGCACATTCACGGTAGATAATAAGGGAAGTATAAACAATCTTGTAACAGAGGTTGATACACATTCAGAGAAGAAGATCATTGAAATAATAAATAAGCATTTTCCTGAACATAGCATCATTAGCGAAGAAGTAGGAGAATTAATGCAGGATTCAGATTACCAGTGGATAATAGACCCTATTGATGGTACGGTGAACTTTGCCCATGGCATACCTATATGTTGTGTAAGTATAGGGTTAAAATACAAAGAAGACCTATTGTTAGGTACTGTATATAACCCTATGATGAACGAACTATTTTTTGCCGAAAAAGGCAAAGGGGCTATGCTAAATGATATTCCTATATCTGTATCGAAAAAAACAGACTTTAAAAAGGCCTGCCTGGTAACTGGTTTTCCATATAAGTGGCCCAAAAGCTACGAACATCCTATAAAAGTATTTGAACGGTTTATTATGGAGGGATTGCCTGTGAGGCGCCTGGGTTCTGCTGCTATAGATCTTTGCTGGGTTGCTTGCGGTCGTTTCGATGGTTTTTGGGAATATAACCTAAGCTCCTGGGATGTAGCAGCGGGGTACCTTATTGTGCAGGAGGCAGGTGGTAAGATAACTAATTTCGAAGGGCAGCCATATAGCGTTTTTGATAAGGAAACACTTGCTACAAACGGTCTTATTCATGATGAAATGTTAGGCCTTATTCGTAAAAGAGAAAATTAACAACACATTTTTTATTACTATGAGTGAACAACGTACGGAGATAGCTTCGTTAGGAGAGTTTGGTTTGATAGACCATTTAGTACACGATAATGAAACAAAGCAAGCCAGTACATTACTGAGTATAGGCGATGACGCTGCGGTAATAGACCATTTCGGCCGTCAAACTGTAATAACTACCGATATGCTTGTGGAAGGCATTCATTTCGACCTGATGTATACGCCATTAAAACATTTAGGCTATAAATCGGTTGTGGTTAACCTGTCGGATGTCTATGCTATGAATGCAACGCCTACCCATATCACTATGAGCATTGCTATTTCCAATAAATTCTCGGTTGAAGCCCTGGATGAATTTTATGAAGGGGTGTATGCTGCATGCGAAAAATATAATGTGGACCTGATAGGAGGTGATACTACCAGTACATTAAGAGGATTTGTAATAAGCGTAACAGCAATAGGCGAAGTGGCACCGGATAAGTTCATAACAAGATCGGGGGCTAAGAAAGGTGATCTGATATGTGTTTCCGGCGATTTGGGTGGAGCGTACCTGGGTTTGCAATTGCTTGAACGGGAAAAGCGCATTTTCCTGGAAAATCAGGATATACAACCCGACCTGGAAAATAAAGCATATACGGTTGGCAGAGTATTAAAACCAGAGGCAAGAGTGGACATTGTAAACTGGCTACAGGAAAATGAAATAGTGCCTACATCTATGATAGATGTTAGTGATGGACTTAGTTCGGAACTGATACATATATGCACTAAAAGTGCTTGCGGCTGCCTGGTATATGAAGAAAAGATACCGATAAATGAAGCCACCAGGGCTCATGCCTATGAATTTAAGATAGACCCTACAGCCTGCGCGCTAAGCGGAGGGGAGGATTATGAACTACTGTTTACTATAAAACAGGAAGATTATGACAAAGTGAAGCTAAATGAGCAGGTATCGGTAATAGGATACATAGCGGAACAGGCTGAAGGAATGCATTTGCAAACAAAAGGCGGCAACAAACATAAGTTGGTAGCGCAGGGTTGGAATGCATTCAGTAATGAAAAAAATTAGACTGTTCTTTGTAACGTAAATATTTTTTGTATTTTGGGGATTAAATAATTGACAAAACATGAGGTTTTGGAAACATACACTTATTTCTGCCGCGGCATTTATCGGTATTAGTTCTAGTGTTTTATACACATCTTGCGTAAAAGACAGCTGCGAGCGTTTGCATTGCCAAAACGGCGCTGTTTGTAATGACGAGGTCTGCCAATGTCCTACGGGATATGAAGGAACTGAATGCGAGCACTATTTTAGTGAAAGGTACATTGGTATTTATGATGGCAATACCAAATGTAATGAGATGTCTCCTAACATCGATTCTGCAAAAGTTGACCTGGTAGGTATCAATGCAATATCGGTACGTATATACTCAATGGGGGTTGATAGTAATACTTATACTGTTACTGTTGACGCTACATCGGGCAGATATACTGATCCTGTTAGCGGTGTTATAGTTGATGTGATAGACGATGCTGATAAAATTACTATCAGGGAAGAGAGGACTGAAAATGGTGGCAAGACAACTTGTACTTTTATAGGTACCAAGAGATAGATTTTAATAATTATAAATATTTAGCCGGGGGATACCCGGCTTTTTTATGCTTGTATTTTTAAGCAAGCAAATCATTAGTTTTGCTACATGTCTATTAGTGTTCAATCGCTTACAAAAATATACGGCACTCAAAAAGCCGTTGATAATATATCGTTCGAATTGAGTAAAGGTGAAATTGTAGGTTTTTTGGGGCCCAATGGTGCCGGAAAATCTACTACTATGAAAATGATCACCGGTTATTTACCCGCTACGTCGGGCACCATATCGGTTTGTGGCTATGATGTACAGGATAAGCCTATGGAAGTAAGGAAAAGAGTAGGTTATTTACCGGAGGCTAATCCATTGTATTATGAAATGTACGTACGTGAGTACCTGGAATTTAGCGCAGGTGTACATCACTTAGGTAAGCAAGCCAAAGAGCGCATAGAGGAAATGATAACTTTGACAGGACTAACAAAAGAAGCTCATAAAAAAATAGCTGCGCTATCTAAGGGTTATAAGCAGAGGGTAGGGCTTGCACAGGCAATGCTGCACGATCCTGAAGTTTTGATATTGGACGAACCAACTTCGGGCCTTGATCCTAACCAGATATTGGAAATACGAGATCTTATCCTACGTATTGGCAAACAAAAAACGGTACTTCTTTCCACGCATATTATGCAAGAAGTACAGGCTATGTGTAGCAGGGTACTTATTATAAGTAATGGTAAACTGGTTGCAAACGATTCAATAGAAACACTACAGCAAAATAAACTACAACAAAATGCGTTGATCGTTTCATTCGAATCGACAGTTGATACAAAATTGTTCGGCAAGTTAAAGTATGCTGATAGCTATAATAATATTGGTGAACATACATGGAGATTTATAACAAAGAAGCCAGAAGAACTTAGGAAGGAAGTAATGCAACTTGCCTTGCAAAATGATCTCAACATTAGTGCATTGCAAACTGAAACACAATCGCTGGAAGACATATTCAGAACATTGACTACAAAGCAATAAACCAATACTTCATTGCGATAATTTATATGTAAACATTAGTTATCTTTATTTTATTAAATATGGTTGAATTAATACAATTATATTCATAACGCATATTGATAAACATAATGAAAGAATTAGTTGTGCGGTTGAAGATATTCCTCGATTATAAAAATATTGGTATTATTGATTTATCTGCTGTTTTAGGCTACAATTCACCACAAAAACTCTACAGATTATTTAATACTGAGAATGCAAGTCCAAGTTGCCAAATAGTTGAAGATATATCGAATAAGTATCAAGATCTGAATTTGAATTGGTTATTTACAGGTAGAGGGCAAATGCTTTTTGCGCAGGTTGATGACAATAAATATAAGGATAAGTATTACAAATGCCTTGAGGAGAAACAGGCCTTATATGAACGCATTATACAGCAATCAAATAAGCAAAATGAAGTATAGTATACTATGTTTTATTTTGTAACTCTGGCTTCAGTCGTTGCATGATTGTAATACTCGGTGTATAAGTAGTATTTTTACGGCTCAATATTTTTAAAATGGGTATAGCTGATAAATTATTTAAAATGAAAACTGAGAAAGCAGAGGCAAATCTTAAAGCTGGACAAGAATTCCTGGAAATTAATAAACAAAAAGAAGGTGTGGTAACATTACCGAGTGGTCTGCAATATGAGGTGCTAACGGAAGGTGATGGTCCTAAGCCAACAGAATTTAATAAAGTTACTTGCCATTATCATGGTACTTTGATAGATGGTACAGTATTCGATAGTTCAGTACAACGTGGACAACCTGCTGCGTTCCCTCTAAATATGGTGATAAAAGGATGGACTGAAGGGTTGCAGCTAATGAGTGTGGGCAGCAAATACCGTTTTTATATACCAGCACATTTAGGTTATGGCGACAGGCAGGTTAGCACACAAATTGGGCCTAATAGCACTTTGATATTTGATGTAGAGTTGCTGGGTATTAACTAGTAGCATCTAAAGTTGTTACTAAAGCGTGTGGTTTCCGCACGCTTTTTTATTGTACATACTCCTGACAACCGCTTGCCGCTAAATACGTATATTGTAGTGTAAATGCTATCTGTTACCGCTATTATGAAAAACAGGCTAAGGCCCCTTAATTGTATATTATTGTGCATTATAATGCTATGTGCTATACATCCTTGCTACGCACAAAACGAGATTATTATTACCTCGATAAAAAATGCCGGTGTCATTAAGCCTATACCTGCTACTGAATGGCAAAAATTATATGTTTCGGCACGCATCAATGAGCCTGTTCAAGTAGTAATAAAATTCTCCAAACAACTTTCATCGGCTGAATTAGTTGTTGTAAAGCAAAGCGTCACTGTTAATTCATATTTACCCGGCAATGTATATGTTGGATTTTTAAACAATACAATTCCTGAAAGCATACTACCATTTACGTATATAGCCGAAGTAAAACCTGAATGGAAAGCTGAAGCCTATTTATGGAATAAAGTGAATGCGAATACCAAAAGTATAGAGGTTTTGGTAGGTTTTGATACTCGTTTAAATATTGATAAAATACAAGAAAAGCTATCGTCCTTAGGTGGAAAAATATCTGGTAGTAAAAAATATAATGGTAGCTATCCTATTATCATTCCCGCAAAAAAACTGCGGGAACTTGCTGCATGGTATGCTGTTATTTATATCTCGCCTGTTTCTGCTGATGAACCACTGGATATTGAATCGCAATATGCAGCAAAGGCCAATCTTGTTAGTGCCTCCCCTGTATTTAACGGTTATGGGTTGACGGGTAAAGGTGTTACAATTGGAGTAGGGGATAATGTTTCAGGCGATTTTCATATAGATCTTAAAGATCGTATTATCAATTATAACCCTGTTGGATATACAAATCACGGCGTACATATAAATGGTATTGTTGGCGGCGCAGGGATTATTGATTACAAGGGAGAAGGCGTAGCACCTTCATCAACATTAATAGATCATTTATATAGCAGTGTCTGGGACCAGTTGCCGGAAATGTTTGAAACATATAACATGACGCTTACCAACAACTCGTACGCATCAGTTGTTGGCGATTGTAATTACGCAGGTACTTACGATTTGTATTCCCAGGCTTTGGATCAACTGTCTTTAGATTATCCTGAAGTATTGCAGGTATTTGCCGCCGGTAACGATGGTTATCTCGATTGTTCCCCATATCCACAAGGTTTTGGTACGGTAAATGGGGGATTTCAACCGGCAAAAAATATCATAGTTGTTACCAGTACCAGTAAAAAATACGTAAACGCAATTGACGGCTCGCGTGGCCCGGTAAAAGATGGCAGATTAAAACCTGAAATGACGGCTGTAGGTGTAGATGTGTTTTCTACAACTAAAGGCGAACAATATCTTGTTGCCGGTGGTACTAGTATGGCTTGCCCGGAGGTGACGGGAGCATTAGGCCTGTTGACTGAAAGATACAAGCAGCTACATGCTGATAGCAATCCACCTAATGATATACTAAAATCGCTGATTTTAAATGGTACGATGGATATTGGTAATCCCGGGCCCGATTATCGTTTTGGTTTTGGTTTTTTGAATTTATATCGTTCTTTATTGATGTTGAACGGCAATCAATATTTTTCAAATACAATTCAAAATACGCAACAGCAAATGCAAACCATAACAGTGCCTGCAAATACAGCGCAGTTGAAGGTTATGCTTTGCTGGAATGATCAACCTGCCAGTCCTATGTCAGCTACACAACTGGTAAACGATATTGACCTGGAAGTTGCTGAGCCCAATGCTACCGTTCATTTGCCATTGATATTAGACCCTGCACCGGCTAATATTTTGAGTAATGCTGTTGAAGGTGCTGATAGAAAAAATAATTGTGAGCAGGTAGTTATTAATAATCCACAGCCAGGCAACTATACAATTGCAGTGAAAGGGTTTAATATTCCTTCCGGCCAGCAACGCTATGTTGTTGCCTACGATATTGTACCAACAGGTGTTATGCTGGGTTTTCCTAATACGGGTGCACAAGTTAAAGCAAATGATTCCGTTCATGTGTATTGGGATGCATCTGATAATGCTAATAGCTTTACCCTTGAGTATTCAACTGATGGAGGTGCACAATGGACAGTATTAGATAATAATATACCGGCTGAACAACGATATTATGTATGGCATATTGCTGATGGTATTAATTCTGGTATCTGTCAAATGCGTATAACAAGGAATAATACAAGCCAAACATTCACCACGGGCAATTTTGTTGTCAATCAGCAGCCTGAACTTATATTAGATGATGTTCAGTGTCCGGGTTATATGCGTGTTAAATGGCAACCAATATCATCGGCTACCGGTTATGAGGTAATGCGGAAAGTTGGGCCAATTATGCAAGCTGTTGATACGGTAACAGCAACAGAATATACCCTTGCTGGTTTATCGCCCGATAGTATTTACTACATGGCAGTGAGGCCAATTCTCGATGCCTTGCAAGGATACAGGAGTATTGCTGTAAAACGCCAACCAATTGATGGTAGTTGTACAGACAATATATCTGATGGCGATTTAAGGGCTGAGGCTATTCATTCATCTTTTGGTGGGCGAAAACATACAAGTACAGAGCTAACTAACAATGAACAAGTAGCATTTGTGATACAAAATCTGGATGACGTACCTGTGAATTATTATAGGGTAAGCTATAGTTTGAATGGCGCAGCATGGCAGTCTTTCGAATCGAATACACCCATTAGTGCAGTAGGCAAGTGGCCAATTAATATAGGCTCGTTCAATTTATCTGTACCAGGCAATTATACATTTAAAGTTGCCGTTACCAATTTACTTGCTACTGATCCCGTTCATGCTAACGATACAATAGTTAAAGTTATTCGCCAGCTAAATAATGAGCCAGTATCTGTATCCACTTCTTATGTTGAGGGATTTGAGAATATGGATGTCATAAATACTACAAAAGCTACTTTGGGTATTTCACCTGATGAGCATTGGGATTATTATAATAATTCGGATAGTGGAAGGCTACGTAGTTTTATTAATACAGCTTTGTCCTTAAATGGAAGCCGATCAATAAGTTTGGATGAAGTGCGGAACCGTAAACGCACACAAAATGAGTTAATAGGTACTTTTAATTTGGGTAATTATAATGTAGATAATGACGAGATCCGCATGGAGTTTGATTATCGTTTGCATGGTTTGCCCGATTCAGTGGAAGGAAATGAAGTATGGGTGAGGGGAAATGATAAGCAGGATTGGCAAAGTATATATACTTATAAAGCTCTTTCTTTAAGCATTGGCGATATAATAAACTCAGGTACCTTATCTGTTACCGATGGCCTTTTAGGTGGTAAGCAAAATTTTTCATCAAGTTTCCAGGTAAAGTTTGGCCAGCGGGATAGTTCATTAATAGCTGGGCGTAACTATGGCTGCGGCCTTACAATTGATGATATCAAATTGTATACTGTACAGAATGATGTGCAGGTTACTTCCATCCTTACTCCCGGCATAATAGAATGTGGCCTTAATGAAACAAGCCCCTTGACCGTTAATTTATATAACAGTGTCAACCAGGAGCAACAGAATGTATCAATTTCTTATAGAATAGATAACGGAAACATTATTACTGAAAATATAACCAGTATAAAAGGCAAGCAAAAAATACAATACATCTTCAATCAAAGTCCCGATATGTCGAAACCAGGTAAACATATATTGGATGTATGGCTTTCTAACGATGGGGACACTTACCCTAAGAACGATTCAATTTTAAATTATACTTTTTACAACCAGAATTTGATAGCAAATTTCCCATATAAGGAAGGTTTTGAAGAAAGCGATGGCAACTGGTTTACTGAGGGGGTGAATGATAGCTGGGAGTGGGGTACACCATCATCGCCTAAAATAAATAAAGCAGCTAATGGTAATAAAGCATGGAAAACTAATCTTGATGGAAATTACAATGATGATGAGATATCGTATTTATATTCTCCTTGTTTCGATCTTACCAATACGGTAAATCCTGTACTTAATTTTCAAACTGCAATAGATATAGAGAATTGCGGCGTTGTATTGTGCGACGGTGCTTACGTGGAATATAGCACTGACGGAGTAAATTGGCAGCATCTTGGTGAAGCGCATAAAGGGATAAACTGGTACAATGACACCCTTTATAATATTTGGGCCCAACAAGGTAATACCAGTTGGCACCAGGCATCTTATACGTTGCCGGCAATTAAATCGATAATCAAATTGCGTTTCAGCTTCTTTTCTGATATAGCCGGAAGTTTTGAAGGTATAGGCATAGATGATGTTGAAATAATAGATAACAGGCTTTATCCTGAAAAGCAACTATTAAGCGTGAGTCCTAACCCCAATAGTGATGGTAAGATCGCGATTGAGTGGACGGGTAATGCCAAGTCGAAACTCGATATGGTAATGACGGATATAATGGGCAAAGAAGTGTATCGCACGCAAATAAATAGTGCTGGCAATCACAACCGCTCAGTTATACAAACTACGAAATTTGCTACGGGTATGTACTTCATGCGCATACATATTGATGGCAGGAAATACAATTACAAGATAGTATATCAATAACCTTATCGGTTGAATAGGATTTTTGCATAGAACGAAGGCTTACGAAGCTGCTCCCTTAAGTCCATATCTGTAAACATGCAGCTTATTGTTTTACTGAGCGATGGGCTTTTCTTCGCTTTGTTCACTACAAAGTTAAATAGCCATGGGTAGCGGCATAAGCGTTGTAATGATGCGCTGATTTTCAGCTCGTCGCCAATGCGCTTATAAAGTACATCATCATAAACTTCTTTCAAAAAAGCCCTGCTATATTGTTTTTCATTCAGTGCTTTTTCTATTGCATAAGCAGCTGTCATGCCACTATACAGTGCATTGCCTATACCTTCGCCACTAAAGGGGTCAATAAGGCTGGCTGCGTCACCGGTAAGTAGAAAGCTATCGCCCGATATGGGTGCTTGTTCCATGCCCATAGGTAATCCCCAGCCTTGTATCTTATCTATCAGCTCTGCATTCGCAAAACGATCCCTGATATTTGCATTGGTCTTTATCGCATTCAGCATTTTCTCCCGTAGGTTTATTTTCTTTTCGCGTATGCGCGATGATAAGATACCAACACCTACGTTTGCCTGCCCATTTGGTAATGGGAATATCCAGAGATATCCGGGTAGTATTTCGGGTAAAAAATGAAGTTCAATAAAATTGTTTTTATCTAAACCTGTTATACCGGTATAGTATGCCCTTAGGCCTACCGCGTATGCTTTTGGTGAACTATTATCGTTGACAAAAGTTTTACGTACAATACCTTTATCTCCATCGGCCCCAACTATTAGCGGTGCATTTACTTCATAGGTTTCCCCATCTTTTATAAATGTTACTTTTACACCATCTTCATTTCTATCTATGCTTTTTACTGAAGCGTTTTGGTAAATATGGTTGTGGGCAGATGGTAGTTTATTAAATAAAAAATTGTCGAAAGTAAGGCGCGGTGTAGTAAAACCGGGTGCCAGTTCGCCAGGTTGTTTATTCGGGCCATAAGGTATTTCTAAAGCTTTACCATTGGGGGCAACAAATACAATACCATGGTTGGGCATAAACTCTTGCCCATTCGAAAATATCTCTTGCAACCATGCGGGGTTAGCTTTGCGCAGTACAAAAGCCGTTTTACCACTACATGCATCGCCACAAACTTTATCGCGGGGAAATGTCTCTTTTTCAATAATGATATGATCAATACCCGCTTTAGTAAGATATATTGAGGTACCTGCACCTGCTGGTCCGGCACCAATAATTATCACTTTTGTACTTAGCTGAATAGGATCCATTTTGCAAGTTGAGTAAAAATAAAACCCTTTGCGTTTGCAAAGGGCTTACAAGCTATTTTAGTATGGTTATTTAACCATGTACATTACTTCTTTTACCAGGTTTACTGTTTTTGCTACACTTGGCAGGTGTGCGGCAACAAGGTTTGGTGCGTAGTGCATATTGGTATCTGCCGACGTAATACGACGAATAGGAGCATCCAAATAGTCGAACACTTCTTTTTGAATACGGTAACTTATCTCAGAAGATACACTGCCAAATGGCCACTGTTCTTCAACAATTACTAACCTGTTAGTTTTCTTTACTGATTCTGCAATAGTTTGCCAGTCAAGCGGGCGAATGGTACGCAAGTCAATCACTTCTGCTTCAATACCTTCTTTGGCCAGTTCATCAGCAGCGCCCATTGCTACTTTCATCATTTTGTTGAAGGAAACAATAGTTACATCTTTCCCTTTGCGTTTTATATCAGCCTTACCTATAGGTATCAGGTATTCCTCTTCGGGCACTTCGCCTACGTCGCCATACATCACTTCACTTTCCATGAAAACGACCGGATTTTCATCGCGTATTGCCGATTTTAAAAGGCCTTTGGCATCGTAAGGGTTAGATACAGAAATTACCTTGATGCCGGGAATATTAGCATACCAGCTTTCAAATGCTTGCGAGTGTTGCGCACCTAATTGACCCGCAGAACCGTTAGGGCCCCGGAAAACAATTGGGCAACCAAACTGGCCACCACTCATTGATAACATTTTTGCAGCGTGGTTTAGTATCTGATCAAGTGCCAATACTGCAAAATTCCATGTCATAAACTCAACAATTGGCCTTGTGCCGTTCGATGCTGCACCCACACCTATTGCAGCAAAACCAAGTTCGGCAATGGGTGTATCAATTATACGGCGTGGCCCAAATTCTTCCAGCATACCCTGGCTCACTTTATAAGCGCCATTGTATTGTGCAACTTCTTCGCCCATCAGGAAAACTTTGTCATCCAAACGCATTTCTTCCTCCATAGCTTCACGAAGGGCCTGACGGAAAGGTATCGTACGCATATATTATAAATAATTTACTTTTTTAGTGTTAAAATGCCCGTAAAGATACTATTTGCATATTTATTTTTCAGGATGAAAAGTTACCATACTAGTAACACCATCTTCTGTAAATCGCAGTTTCATAGAGGTATCTGCCAAAGAAACTACTTCCATTATTAATTTTGTACCAGTGCCTTTTAGCTTCATTTCATCCAGTACCAGGTTTTTTTCATCGTCAAAGTACCAGTTGGTACTATCTACCTGGCCGCTAAAATTCATTACTGCAATACCATTTTTTCGAATATCGAACCATGTATTCTTCACAGCATGGTCTTGCATGGCTTTAAAATCATTTAGTTGCAGCTGTAACGAACGGCGCATGCTATCTACATCTGCTACTCCGTATGCCAATTTGTTAGCTGCTGCATCTGAATTTTTGCCAAAAGTATCCAGGAATTGCTGTTGCTCAGCTATCATTTGCTCCATTTGCGGGCTACTTAGATCTACTGCATGCCATTTGCGTGTTATAATATCTTCAGGCTTTTGCTTACAAGAGTAAAGTGCAACTGTTGCAGTAAGTAACAATACTATTTTCTTCATAGGTCTAATTATTATTAATGAACCATGTCACGGAAATACCCTTTCCATTCTTCACTTGAAAGAAGGTTTTCAAGCGTTACAAAAGTTGACTGATCGGTAACTCGTGGATAGGCTTTTTTCAGTAATGTAAAACGCATATCATCGCCCGACAAGGTTTTAGTAAGTATCCTTATTTGGTTCGACGTAAAGCAATTATCCATTTTATCGAATATAATCTTCAGGCGTTCGGTATAAGTTTTACTATTTACTCTTTTCAGCAATGCTTCAAATTGGTTATTGCTCATTGCGGTTGGGCAATCGCTGTTTATTACTGCTATCTTACTTTTTTGTACTGTCTGGCCACCTGCAGGTAGCATGCCAGTACCTGTTTGAGTCTTATTATTACTCAACTCCATACCACCAATAAACGCTGGCGATGATTCGTTAACTTTTATCTTAGATACCGGCTTGGCTTCAGTTATCTTCTTTTTTACAATAACTGTATTCGTTTTAGGCCGTTTAGGTGCTGGTGGCTCCACAATTTCGGTATTGCCTATAGTTTCTTTTGCAATTGGCGTTGGAACCACGGGTGTATAAACATCATTATTATATGCCGTTACCACAGGAAGGTCAATGTGATCATCTTCAAGTTTATTATCAGCAGGTAAATAAAATTGCCTGTGAATATCGTAAAGCACGTAACCAGCCTCTTTTTTCATAAGTAAAAAACCCCTGAAACTACTTTCGGGTACATTTATCATGAATTTTTGCGGAGGGTATACGTTTTGCTGAAATAATATTTCTATCGAAATAGGTCCCGGTGCAAGTTCTGAAATGATATAATAATTTTTACCAAAGCGGGGTAGCATTTCACCTTCAAACTTTACGTAAAAGGGGGTATTCTTATCGCCTTGTATATATACATAAGAAAAGCGGTCCGCATAGGCTGAAACGGAGAGCAATAAAAATAAAATAGCAGTAAAGAAAGCTCTAAAGCGGTATATGATCATAATTATTCCAACTCAATTAAAATAGCGCCTTTTTCTACAGCGGTGCGCTCATCAACTTTTATAGCTTTTACAGTAGCGGGTCCCTGGGCTTTTAAAACATTCTCCATTTTCATAGCTTCCAGTATCAGCAGCCCATCGCCTTTATTTATTTGCTGGCCGGGCTCTACCAGTACCTTTAAAACCATTCCAGGCATAGGCGCCTTTACAGGCTCTATTTTTTGCATTGCCTTAAGGTCAAGCCCCATGCTTGTAAGTAGCAGGTCTATAGGTTCCTGTATAGCTGTTTTATAACGCTGGCCATTTATAGTCAGCGTTATTTCTTTGGCCTTAGTATCAATTTGCTCAATTTGTGCTGTATAGCTTTTATTGTTGTATAAAACACTTATAAGCCCATTAGGTTGAAACTGAGAATCCCAGCTTATTGCATTATTATTTAGCAGTAATGTGCCGTCTTCCTGTGTTACAGAGAAGCTGTCTTTTTCATTAACTTTTATCTGGAGCATGTACTATCAGCTACGTTAAGGTGCCAAAAATAGTATATAAATACTGCATACGCTATAAAAAACCATCATTGGCCTTCAATATGTTGTTAAAATCAATATTCACCCATTACGAGGCATATTATATGGCAGGTTTCATAGTACTTTTAGCACGTATTATTTTCAAAAAATGCCCAGAACAAAATATTTTAATTATCGGTGGCTTATAGTGCTTTTGTGTACTGTATTGTTTGCCTCCTGTGCCAATAGAAGAATAAGGAAAAACACACTTGAGTTAGAGCCTATAGCAGTTACAAGCAATAATAATAAGGATATATACCGCGCTTCAGCACCCATCGAATGGGATATTGAACATACCAGGATTGCCCTGTCTTTCGACTGGAAGAATAAGACTGCTAAAGCAAAGGAGTGGATTACACTGCATCCGCATTTCTATGCAACAGATTCACTTGTGCTCGATGCCAAAAGTATGCATATTGATTCTGTAATAATGATTCAGGGAAATACACAGAAAGATGTTGCTTATATGTACGAGCATGATCAGTTAAAAATCCGTTTCACAGAAACATATCATCGGAGCGATGTTGTAACGCTTTATATAGTTTATACTGCAATGCCATACAATAATGAAACCGGGGGAAGCGCCGCAATAAGCGATGACAGGGGTCTGTATTTTATTAATACAGATTACAGTATTCCCAATAAGCCTGCACAAATATGGACACAAGGCGAAACTGAATCCAATTCGCATTGGATGCCGACAATCGACAAACCTAATACACGTTTCACAACACAAATTGAATTAACGGTACCTGATAGTTTTAAAACACTAAGCAACGGTGCGCTTATAGAGCAAACACATAAGGGTGCTATGCGTACGGATGTGTGGAACATGGATAAACCTATACAAGCTTATGCTGTTATGTTTGCCATAGGAAATTTTGCGGTCGTTGAAGACAATTGGAGAGGTAAGGAAGTGAACTATTATGTTGAACCTGCTTATGAACCTTATGCGCGCTACATCTTTAAGCATACACCCGAAATGATGGAGTTCTTCTCGGGTATAACTGGTGTGCCTTACCCATGGAATAAATATGACCAGGTTGTGGTGCGCGACTATGTTTCGGGTGCTATGGAAAATACCAGTGCCAGCCTGTTTGGCGAATTCATGAACCAGAATAAACGCGAAATAGACGATAATGGCTGGGAGGATGTTGTCTCGCATGAATTATTTCATCAGTGGTTTGGCGATTATGTTACTGCCGAATCCTGGTCGAATATTACGGTAAATGAATCTTTCGCAAACTACGGTGAACAGCTTTGGCGCACGTATAAGTACGGGGACGCCTCGGCTGATATGTTAGCTGACGATGAACTAGAAAAGTATCTGCAATCTGTAAAGAAGGAAGACCCGCCACTTACAAGGTTTTATTATATAGATAAGGAACAATTATTCGATCGTATTTCTTACGAAAAAGGTGGTAAAGTATTGCATTATCTACACGGACTTATTGGGGATAGCGCCTTTTACAAATCAATGAATCTATATCTTACCCACAATGCACTACAATCTGCTGAAGCTACAAACTGGCGGTTGGCTGTAGAAGAGGTAACAGGGCAGGATTGGAATTGGTTTTTCAACCAATGGTACTACAAAGGTGGACATCCGGTATTAGATATTAAATATCAATACGATGATATTGCAAGACAACTTACTGTCACTGTAACACAAAAACAAGACAGTGTGTACTATCTGCCATTGAAAGCGGAATTGGTGCAGGATAATATTGTGGAAACAATAGACTGGACATTAAAAAAGAAAAAAGAAGTATTTACATATCCTTATGGTACTAATGGCATACCTGTTATTATACCGGACAGTAAACATTGGCTGGTGGGCGAATTAACTGAAGATAAGTTGCCGGCACAATGGTTGGTTCAGTTTGAAAATAGCCCCAACAATGTTTTGAATAGAAAATTCGCATTATTAAACGTGTACAAACAACTAGATGAGCAGGCTAGCCAGGCAATTTTCAATAAAGCACTAAATGATAAAGATGATGATATAAGAGAAATTGCACTTCAGCTATTACAAAAAGTAACATTGAAAAAATGGCAGGATAAATGGACCAGTCAGCTCATTTTCCTGGCGCAAAATGATGTGAACAAGAACGTGAGAGCTGCGGCTTACGATGTGCTGGGTACCTGGAAGATTGGCTCTGCAAAAGAAGATATGCTGCACGCAATAAATGATAGTTCTTACGCATTATCAGCCTCAGCTTTGCTGGCATTAAATAAATTAAAGGCTGACACTGTATATGCAATTTCTAAAAAGCTTTTGCAACAACAACCTAAGGCAGCGCAGCAAGCTGCAGTATGGCAAATAATAGGGGAGTGGGGGAATGCTGCTGATACAACCTGGTTTGTAAAACAATCGGGTTATTTTTACGGTAGAGATAAAATAAATTTTGCAAATAGCACCAATACTTATTTGCAGCATGTATTTGATAAACGCGCTTTCGAAGTTGTATTGAATGTATTCCTTTCACTTTTTAGCACGGAGCAGATAAAACCGTATCGTACTTCTATGGCAGCTATGTTTTTTGAAACGGGCAATGAATACAAAGCTAAGATAGCCGATAGCAGAAGCAATGCAGAGAAAAGTGCTAATGAACAGAAATTTGAAATGTTGAAAACCGCAGCTGGTAAAATATTGCAGTATGAGAAAGATGAAGACAACCTGAAACTATACAGGCCATATATGAAGAAGATATTCAGCCTTTAATTGCGCGCCCTTGATAATAGTTTTTGGTGCAAGGCTAGTATTTGCGGAAGTATTGCGGTTACATCATCATTGGTAATTATATAGTCGCACAGTTTCATTTTTTCATCTTCATCCATTTGCTGCGCTATGCGGTTCAGCACTTTTTCCTGTGCTACATTATCGCGCTCTGTGGCACGTAGTATGCGTAGCTTCATAGGTGCATATACGCCCACTATTATATCCATTTCTTTGTTAGTGCCACTTTCAAAAAAGATGGCAGCTTCTTTTATTATATATGGGCTTTTTTGTTGCAATACCCACTCTTTACTATAATGAATAACAGCTGGGTGTACTATTGAATTCAGTTGTTGCAGCAGATCGGGCCTGTTAAAAACGGCGGTAGCGATCTCTTCTCTTTTCAATGCACCATTTACATATACCTGTGCACCAAAAAGTTCTTGTATGCTTTTTATTAATTGATGGTCATTTTCCATCAGGTAGCGTGCAGTTGCATCAGCATATAATACAGGTATGCCAAGTGTTTCAAACACCTGGCATACTATAGTTTTTCCGGAGCCTATGCCTCCTGTAATACCAACCTTGAGCATTACACTATAATTATTTTACTGCAGTACTAGTAGTCGCTGTAGCAGCGCCTTCAGTTTTTTTACGGAATGCTGCGGTCATTTCCATCGATACGGCTGACCGCTCTATAACCATGAAGTTGCCGCGGCTAACTTCAATTTGCAATGTGCCATCATCGTTTATACGGTTAATAACGGCATGAATGCCGGCTGTTGTGACTATACGTTCGCCTGCGGCTATGGTTTCGGCAAATTTCTTTTGATCTTTTGCACGTTTAGCTTGTGGACGTATCATAAAAAAGTACATCACTACAACCATACCTACCATTATTAATAAAGATGGCATTGCACTTGGCTGTTGTGCTTGCAGCATTACTGTCAGAAGATTTACAAACATGAGTATTGAATTATTGTGTTATCAAATTTAATTTATGAGCTTCACCTTTTACATCTGCTTTTATGTAGAGGGTATAATTACCTCTTTTTGAATTGGTAGAAAGTGAAACCGATTTATTTTGCGGGCCGTGTTTATCAGCAGAATTGAATTTAACTTTTACTACATCAGTTTTACCGGGTGCTATTGGTTCGCGAGGATAGTCGGGCACAGTACAGCCACAAGAACCAATTGCATTGGTAATGATCAGGGGCGATTTGCCGGTATTGGTAAATGCAAAATCATAAGTAGCTACTTCACCTTCCTGCATACTGCCAAAATCATGCGTTGTATCCTTAAAATCCATCACAGCCATACTATCTAAGGCTACTTTGTCTATGCCACTTGCAGATCTTGGATTGTTAACAAGTTCAGTAGATAAATGTCCTTTACCTTCCAGTGCCGGTTTTTCACCTTCACTCATACAGGAAGCCAATGACAAGCAGCAAATTGAAACAAGCAAATATCTTTTCATATTCATTTATGTTGCAAAAGTACTATTTACGTACGCGTTCTTGTTTTTGTATCATTTTTTCTTTTTCCAGGTCTTTTAGGATATTATCTAAAACCCCATTGATAAATTGTCCGCTTTGCAGCGTGCTGTATAGTTTACCTACTTCAATATATTCGTTAATAGTTACTTTGGTAGGTATAGTAGGGAAGTATAACAATTCCGAAACACCCATTCGTAGCAATATAAGATCTATTAATGCAATACGTTCAGCATCCCAATTAATTAACTTAGGCTGTATTAACTGCATTATATATGCTTCTTTCTCCAGCACAGTGCTCATCAATTCGTAAGCATATTCTTTTTTCTCGCCGGAAACAGGGCTTAAAAAATTTATTTTACTACTGCTTTTAAAGAAGTTTTCCATCAGCATCAGCGTCATATCTCTATCGTCTTCCCAGCCAGGAAGTTCTTCAGAAAAATAAGTTTGCAGTGCTTCATTTTCCAATATCATTTTTTGCCAAATGAACTGGATAATAGCCTTCTCTGTTTTAGGGTCCCTGCTTTGCTCCGATATATAAGTAAGATATTCAGGTGTCTTGCTTAATTGCTGATATATCTTTTTTATCCACTCTTCGCTTACAAAGTGTTCAGATTTCGATTCTTTTACTTTTTCTACAAATGTCTGGTTTGAAAGTACTTGCCATAAGAATTCATTACCTGCTATCTTAGTATTTACATTCAGGTCTTCTTTCGATGGAAGGTATTTGGATGAGCGCTGAATAGAATCATTTTCAGCATATTGTGCAGTACGTAACGTATATAATATCGATATGGTTAACAGATCTAACGATCTGGTCAATTTCTCATTTAAAATATTTGATCCAAGTTTTTTGCGGCTCTCTACATCGCCGGTTTCGCTCGTTGCAAGTGTGTACAACGTTTGCATCACCTTTACTCTTATATTTCTACGACTGATCATATATTAAATTAAGAACCTTTTTTTGCGGCTGCAAAGATAGGATTTTACAACGACATGTATAAAAGATGGCCCCTAAAAAGGGGCCAACTAATCATCATCTATATAAACCTAACTAATGCATTGCTTCTGCCAAATCAACTTTTTTCTTCTTGTTACCTTTTACCATCAATACAAACGGGATACATATCAGGAACATTATACCCAGATACAGGAATACATCCATATAAGACATTACCGATGCCTGTTTATATACCGAGTAGTCCATTGCCTTATATGCAGTATTCAATGCAACATCGGGCGATAGCCCTTTCGCCATAAAGCTCGCCTTCATACCGTTTATGCGGTTCATTACAGCGGGGTTGTTAGTATCCAGGTAACCTACCAGGTCTTGCCTATGCAGCATATTTCTGCGCGAAATAAATGTGGTGATGAGTGCCACCCCGAAAGAGCCGCCCAATTGGCGCATCATACCCGTAAAGGCAGCACCTTGCCCTATTTCCTGGCCCTTCAACGTGGAAAGAGATAGGGTGGTAATAGGGATAAACAGCATACCCATACCTATCCCCCTCATTATCAAAGGCCAGAAAAATGCTTCAGCACCGGTATCGGGAGTTATTATTTTATACCCCCAAAAGCTAAAAACAAAGAACAGGAACATACCGCCTGCCACCAGGTATTGTTGTGGTACGCCTTTCTGCAATAACCGGCCTATGATGGGCATCATAAATGCAGTTGTTAATGCTGCCGGTATCATTAGCGCTCCCGACTGTTGGGCTGTCCAGCCTAAGGTAGCTTGTGTGTACAATGGTATAATAAATGTGGACCCATATAAGCCAAATCCCAATATAAAAGAAAGTATAGTACCGACTCGCAGATTATTATTTTTCAATACTCTCAGTTCTACAATAGGTTTCTTGTATGTAAGTTCTCGCCACACAAAGAAGAAAAATCCCAGTACGGCAACAACAGTTAGTAATGTTATTGTTATACTACTGAACCAATCATCTTCCTGGCCACGCTCCAATACATATTGTAAAGAACCCACACCTGCTGCAAGAAGCCCTATGCCCCACCAGTCAATACTGCCACGTGCTGCTTTTTCGCCATATTTAGGACTGCGTACAAATTGAATAGTAAGCAGCGTAGCTATAACACCTATTGGTATATTGATGTAGAATATGTATGGCCATGAAAAGTGGTCGACTATATAGCCACCTAGGGGTGGGCCAAGTGTAGGGCCAATAATAACGCCTAAACCATATATAGCTTGTGCCATGCCGCGCTTTTCAGGTGGATAGCTTTCTGTAATAATGGTTTGCGATGTAACCAGCAAAGCACCACCGCCTAAGCCCTGTATGAAACGGAAAAGTACCAACTCCCAGATACCATTAGCGTTACCACACAGGAACGAGGATACTGTAAATATGATAATGGACGCTGCGAAATAATTGCGCCTGCCAAACTGTTGCGATAGCCAGCTGGTCATAGGCACTATGATAACATTGGCGATAGCGTATGCGGTGATAACCCAGCCTACCTCGTTCAAAGTAGCGCCAAGGTTACCTTTCATATCATTTAAAGCCACGTTTACGATGGTTGTATCAACGATTTCCAGCAGGGCGCAAAATATTGCTGTTACCGTAATAATAACCCTGCGAAAACCATATTCAACCAATGAATTTTGTTCTAACATAAAGTGTTTTAATACCTTTTCGGCAGTGATGATATTAGTCTAAATGCACGTCCACATCTACGTTCATGCCCGGGCGTAGTTCTTTCACCTCTTTATCGTTAGGATTAGTGAACTCAATTTTCACGGGAAGGCGTTGCACTACTTTCACAAAGTTGCCTGAAGCGTTATCAGGAGGTAATAATGCAAACCTTGCGCCTGTAGCGGGTGAGAATGAAGTTACTTTTGCTTCAAATTCATGCCCGGGATATGCATCTACTTTTATTGTAGCCCTCTGCCCAATTTTCATTTTATCCAGTTGTGTTTCTTTAAAGTTGGCAACTACCCACACTTTCTTGTCCGTTACTACGCTGAATAGCGATTGGCCGGCTTGTACAAATTGTCCTGGTTGTACGTTCACTTTCGATATCAGACCATCTTCAGGTGCCGTAATCACGGTATATGAAAGATTTAGCTTTGCGTTTGCCACATCAGCTTCATGTTGTTTGATATTTGCATTTGCGACACTTACTTGTTCACCTGTTGCATTACTTTGCGATGCGACAGCATTTGCTTGTTGCGTTGCAGCATTTCTTTGTTCTATCAATACTTGCAACTGGCGTTCAGCAGTTTGTTTTTGGGCTGTTGCTTGTTCAAATTGTTGTTGTGTAATAGAGTGGTCTTTTATCAGGTTAGCATAGCGGTTATAATCCTGAGTTGCCCTCCACACGTTAACCTTAGCAGTTTCAATTTGTGCGTCGGCGGTAGAAACATTGGCCCTTGAAGATGCTATATTGGCGCGCGATGCTGTTGTTGTTGCTTCTGCAACGCTCAGGTTGCTTTGTGCCGCCACAAGTGCGGCTTCTGCCTGTTGTAGCTTTATTACGAGATCGCGGTTATCTAAAGTTACCAGCGTATCTCCTTTTTTTACCATTTGGTTATCCGATACCCTTACTTCCGATACATAGCCTGAAATTCTTGGAATCACAGGATTAATATTGGCGTCTATTTGTGCATTGTCTGTTTCTTCGTGGTGCTGGGCATGTATATATTTTGTAATACCGAATGTGCCGCCAACAAGTACCAGCAAAATCAGTACGATTGTGAAACGTTTGTTTACTTTTTTAGGTGCCTGTGGCGTTGCCGCTGCTGAAGCTGCTGCTGCGGCAGCGGTATGATTGGTGTTTACTTCTTTAACGTTTTCCATATAAGTATTTTGAATGCTTTTTGTAGATAATGATTATTGATTGATATTTAATGTGCCGGTAGTTTCCAGTAGTTTATTGTACGATACTACAGCATCAGCTTTAGCAAATTCATAGTTTAGTTTTGCTTGTAGTTGTGCTACATCTGCATCCAGCAGATCGTTTGTGGTGGCAAGGCTGTTATCGTATTTATTTTTGGTGATGCGATAGTTTTCATTTGCCTGCTCTACAGCTTTTGCATATACTTCTATCTTCTTTTGGTTCGATATATATGCCTGGTACGCTTGTGCTGTTTGCAGGCGTATAGCATCTGTTAGCATACTTCTGTTTACTTCTACCTGCTGCATCCGTGCTTTAGCTTGTGCCACTTTCGATCCCGTTTTCCATAAAGATGACGGGCTGTATTTTACACCAATGCCGCCATTTATAGCGTTGGTAATAGTAAGCAGGTTGGGTACATCAGCTGCTATATAGCCACCTGTTAGTGCCAGCGACGGAAAATAATCGCCTTTTGCAGCCTTTATTCCTGCATCTGCCGCTTTACGCCTCATGTCCACAGCGTTAATATCTTTCCTGTTTTCCAGCGCTTTCGCTTCCCAGGTGGTAAATCCTTCTATGTCACTTGTGGTATTGAATGTTTGCGCATCAGGTATTATTTGCTCATCTTCAGGCAGGCCAAGCATCAGGTTCATATTGATGTAGGTGATCTTCCAGTTGTTTTCGGCATCCACAAGTGCAAGCTCTACGTTAGATTGCTGTAATTGTGCTTTAAGCAGATCGTTTCTTGCAAGCAAACCATTTTGTTCAAGGTTGCTTAAATCCGATACGCGTTGCTGCGATTGTTTCAGGTTTTCTTTTACAATATCAAGAGCCGCTTTTGCTTTGTACAAATTGCTATATGCAGCAATTGTGTTCTGTATCACTTCTTCACGATTCTGTTCAGCATCAAGCTTTTCAGCTTCAGCAAGGTAGCGTGCAGCGTCTATACCATTTTGTATCTTAAAGCCAGCAAATATTGGCAGGGATAGGTTGGCTATGCCGTACATTGCCTGGTCAACTTTAGGGCTCGAGGAAGCTGTTGTGCTGCCACCGGTACCTGTCCCTTCACCATTTTGCGATGATTGCCCAAGGTTAAGTTTTAAGTCAACATTAGGCTGGTTCAACCTCATGTATGCACCTGAAATACTTACATCGGGCAGGCGGCGATCTTTAGCTTCGCGGAGCGATGCGTTTGCTTCTGCAACTTTGGCGTTGCTTAGTTTTAGTTGATTGCTGTTTTGCAGACTTAGCTTGATAGCTTCGTCCAGGCTCAGCTTTCTAGGTTCGGCCGAGACATTAGCTATAGTTAATACAGCTAAACTCAGCGCAGCTATGTTTTTTAAAATACTAGGCCTCATGTGTTAATATAGATTTGAACAATGTTTTTAAATGTATAGTGAGTTTTTTACGCAGCAGTTTTTGAAAATCATCTTCAGGCATATCCTGCAAACCATTTAATTCTTTGTAAAAATGCTGAGTGGTAACTACCTGGTTAGTAGTGCCTATCATAGTAGCCATCATTAGTGGTACATCAATATTTTTTTTGAAAACGCCTTTTTTCTGACCATCGTTTATTAATTGCTTAATGAGCAATTGATTTGACTTCTTCATTTCATTCAGCATATTGCCAAGCGGACTTTCTTTTTGTGCCATCTGCTCACGGACAATTATTTTATGAAAGTCCTGTTGAGCAAAGTATTTGTCCAGGTAATTATCTATTAATTGGTAAACCTTGTCTAGTGGTTTTCTGCTATCATCGTGCAGCATATTTTCCAGCTGCAACTTCACATTTGCCCAATGTCTTCCAAAAATTGCTTCCAGCAATTTTTCTTTCGAACCGAAATAGTAAGATATCATCGCAATATTTACATCTGCCTCTTTTGCAATGTCTCTCACAGACGTGCCCGCAAAACCATTAGTAGCAAATAGCTTTTGTGCTACCTCTATTATATGTATTTGTTTATCTGATTGTGGTTCCATTGTATTTCTAAATCTTTTATTTCTTTCGGCGGCACAAAGTTAAACGGTCGTTTGATTTTAAACAAACGTTTAATTGATTTTATCAATAGATTTTTACACTATTAGGATAGGTGTTTCTTATTGAAATAATATAACTAGCTGATTTTAGCCCAATTAGAAGTGTGGGCCTCCTGGAATAGGAGAGTGCGCAGCGGTTGGTGCGCAGGGTGTGTAAGAGTAGGGTCGTTAGTTATAAGCGCTTGTGCGGCAATGCGGGTTTGCTCTAAAATGGCGGCGTCTTGCACAATATCGGCCAGTTTAAATTTCAGCACACCACTTTGCCTGGTACCATACAAGTCGCCGGGGCCACGCATAGCGAGATCTTCTTCCGCAATAATAAAACCATTGCTCGTTGAGGTCATGATCTTCATTCGTTGCAGGCTTTCTTTCGAAACATTACTGCCTGTTAACAGCACACAGTAAGATTGATCGGCACCACGGCCTACACGCCCGCGTAACTGGTGCAGTTGCGACAGGCCAAAACGTTCTGCGCTTTCTATAAGCATAACACTGGCATTAGGTACGTTCACACCTACCTCAATTACTGTAGTAGCAACTAATATATGTGCATCGCCACTTATAAAACGTTCCATATTGCGCTGGCGTAGCGCAGCGTCTTGTTTGCCATGCACCATGGCAACATTATATTTATGTTCGGGGAAGAATACTTTCACCTGTTCAAAGCCTGCCATAAGGCTTTCATAATCCATTTTCTCCGATTCTTCTATTAGCGGATACACGATGTAAGCCTGCCTGCCTTTATCTATCTCCGTGCGGATAAAATCCATCACACTGGCACGTCGCATTTCGTTTCGGTGCACAGTTTTTATTTCCTTTCTGCCGGGAGGTAACTCGTCTATTATCGATACATCGAGATCGCCATATAAAGTCATGGCCAGGGTACGCGGTATAGGTGTTGCCGTCATTACCAGTACATGTGGTGCCTTTTCATTTTTTTCCCAAAGGCGTGCACGCTGGCCTACGCCAAAACGGTGCTGCTCATCAATAACTGCAAGTCCTAAATTTTTAAACTGTACACTTTGCTCTATTAATGCATGCGTGCCTATTACAAAAGGCAAGCTGCCATCGGCCAATTGAGCCAATATTTCTTTTCGTTCCTTCCCTTTAATATTTCCGGTTAACAGCCGTACAGGTATGCCCATTTTCTCCAGCAAAACGCTTAAGCTTTGAAAATGCTGTTGTGCCAATATCTCTGTAGGCGCCATCAGGCAAGCCTGGAAGCCGTTGTCTTTAGCCAATAGCATGGCCATAAGGGCCACTATAGTTTTGCCGCTGCCTACATCGCCTTGCAATAAACGGTTCATTTGTTTCCCCGTTACGGTATCAATACGTATCTCTTTCAACACACGCTTTTGTGCATTGGTTAGTTGGAAGGGCAGATGGTGGTTGTAAAAATCATTAAAATCATCGCCTACTGTTTCAAATTTCCATCCCGGTTGTATTGTATGCTGCAGGCGCAGTTGTGCTATTTTTATTTGCGATGCGAACAATTCTTCCCATTTCATACGGTAGCGGCCTGCCTGCATATGCTCTTCACTATCGGGGTAGTGTATCCATTTTATAGCATGGTAGCGGTTGCACAAGCGGTATTCACTTATAATGTTTGCCGGCAATACTTCTGGAATGTCGGAAGGGCCTATTTTTTCAAAAAGGGCCTGGGTGATTTTTGCAAAAGACCGGTTGCTGATACCTTTGGCGCGCAGCTTTTCGGTAGTAGGATATACAGGCTGCATACCTGCAATGCTGGTTTCGCTGCTTAACTTTTCTATTTCGGGGTGAGCTATGTTAGGTACACCATTGAAGAAACTAACCTTACCAAACACAATGTACTTCTCATTTTCTACCAGCGATTTCTTCATCCAGTCAGCCCCCTGGAACCATAATAGCTCTATCCGGCCTGTATCATCATATAGGGTAGCAACCAGTCTTTTCTTTCGCCCAACCCCTTCTTCAAATATATTAATGAGCGTACCTAATAGCTGAACATATTCAGTATTGGGCTGTATGGCGGCTATCTTGTTTAGCTGAGAGCGGTCGGCATAACGATAAGGGTAATGGTATAGCAAATCTTCGAAAGTGGCTATTCCCAGCTCCTTACGCATTAATTCGCCGCGTTGCGGACCGACACCTTTCAGGTATTCAATAGGAGAATCTAATATGGAAGAAGAATAGGCGATACTGCTTTGCTTTACTACGAAAATAAGCAGGGTTTAATTATTTTCCTTCTTTATCTACAGCTAATACGGTCCGTAGATTTAAATTATGTGCTGCCCGCATAATAGCTACAATACTTTCAGCCTCTGCTTTTTTATCCGCATTTATCACTACTGTAGGTTCAGCATCCTGCGATCTGCTCACTATTCTATTTATTGCGCTTTGCAATGAATCAGGAGATGTTGCCTTTGTGCCTACAAAAAACTGTTGCTTTTCATTAACCGATACTACTACTGTTTGTTTGGCTTTTGTATCGCTTTTTGCCTTAGGTATAGAAAGCTTAACCACATTGGGGTTAGCCAGGGTAGATATGATAAGAAAGAACAGCAGCAATATGAACAGTATATCGTTCAGCGCCGATGTATGTGTTTCGGGTGTATCTCTTAAATGCTTTCTTAAATTCATTACAGCGATCTATTTACCCGGTTCTTGCAAAATATCTAAAAACTCCACTGCAGCGGCTTCCATTCGGTTTACGCTTTTGTTTATCTGGGCGTTCAGGTAGTTGTACGCTACATAAGCCAGCAAACCTATTATGAGGCCAACTGCGGAAGTAACCATTTTGGTATAGATACCACCGGCAATATTTTCAAGCGAAAAACCCTGGTGTTGTATGTTGAAGAATAAGATGATCATACCCGCTATCGTACCAAGAAAACCAAACATAGGTGCTATGCCGGCTATGGTTGAAAGTATGGACAGGTTTTTTTCCAGTTGGTACACCTCCAGCTTGCCTGCGCTTTCCATACTTTTTTCTATATGGTCTATTGGTTTGCCTACGCGGCTCAGCCCTTTATCTATCATTCTGGCTACAGGCCCCTGTGTATTCTTCGAAAGTGTTTTTGCGCCTTGCAAGTTGCCACCTACTACCTGTTCGCGCACACGTGCCATAAAATTTGGTTCTACCTCAGCCGCCCTACGTATTACCAGCAAGCGCTCTACAAAAATATACACAAGCAGAATAGAGCATATAAGCAATGGTATCATTAGCACACCACCTTCCCTTAACAGGTATAGTACAGATATTTTCTCTTGTGGAGCTGTTACAGCTTCCTGCAGTGCAGCAGTGTCTGCTTGTAGAAGTATAGTTAGTAAAGACATGGGTTACAATTGCATCCAAATATAATAATTACACTTTTCGGTACTTGTTAAAATAAAACACCGGAGTTTTAACACTCCGGTGTTTAAAAATATTAAGATTTTAAAGCTTATCCTATTGAAACCAATTCAATATCAAACACCAGGTCTTGGCCTGCAAGCGGATGGTTTGCATCCAGAACTACTGCATCTTCCAAAACTTCAGCTATCACTACAGGAAATACATTGCCCTGGTTATCGCTCATTTGCAGTTGCATACCGGCTTCAGGTTTCATATCCGGCGGAAAATCGTTTTTAGGATATTCCATCAGCATGTCATCCCTGCGTTCACCGTAAGCATCATTAACAGGTATTTGCACAGTTTTTTTGTCACCTACTATCATATCTACCAGTGCGTCATCAAACCCTTTTATCACCTGGCCTTGTCCTACTGTAAATTGTAGTGGCTCACGTCCTTCTGAACTGTCAAAAGTTGAACCATCAGTTAATTTACCATGGTAATGAACGCTTACTGTATCTCCACTTTTTACTTGTTGCATCAAAATTGCTTTTAATAAATGTAATAAAGCGCCAAATATAAGCCATATATCAGAAACACAGGGTTATCTTTGATGCAAATTTTCTATGTAAATGGTGCGTTTAACACTTTGTATAGTTTTATTTTTTGCATGCTTTAAGCTAAATGCACAAGTGGCAGGCGATACAGCTAAAAAGGAAATAATTCCAGGTGCTGCACGTATGGAGCAATATTTACCATTGCTGGAAGGTAAAAACGTAGCCTTACTTATCAACCATACATCTGTAGTTGGTAAAACATCTCTTTTAGATACGCTTTTGAAGCGCCATATAAAAGTGAAAAAAGTATTTGCTCCTGAACATGGTTTTAGGGGTAAGGCTGCTGAAGGTGAAAACATAAAGAATGAAATAGATTCTGCAACGGGCATACCTGTATTATCACTGCATGGAAAATATAAAAAGCCTACTGCCGAATACATGGATAGTATTGATGTATTAGTTTTTGATATACAGGATGTAGGCGCGCGTTTTTATACTTATATCTCAACATTGCAATACGCAATGGAGGCTTGTGCGGAATATGGTAAGGAGTTTATATTGCTTGACAGGCCCAACCCCAATGGACACTATGTAGATGGCCCGGTGCTGGATACCTCTTTACGTTCATTTGTAGGTATGCAGCCAGTGCCTATTGTATATGGCATGACTGAAGGTGAATATGCGAAAATGCTGGTTGGCCAAAAATGGTTTCCCGGCGCTAAAAAGCTGAAAATGCACGTTATTCCCTGTGCCAATTACGATCATAATTCGCATTACGATATAACGGTCCCTCCATCGCCCAATTTACGGACTAATATTGCTATAGCATGTTACCCTACCACTTGCCTTTTTGAAGGTACGGTGATGAGCGTAGGCAGAGGTTCAGACAGGCCGTTTCAGCAATGGGGGCATCCTGACCTGAAAGGCAAAACTTCATATATGTTTATGCCGGTTCCTTACTATGGCCAGGCATCAGAGCCATTATATTCTTTTCAACAATGTTATGGACAAATAGTTGCTGTCAACCAGCAAGAAGTTGACCTGCTATTGAAAAACCAGATAAGGCTGATATGGTTACTGAGGGCATATACCCTGTTCCCTGATAAGGATAAGTTCTTTACCAATTTTTTTGAGAATTTAGCCGGCACACGTGAACTGCGCAAACAGGTAGAAAAAGGTATGACCGAAGAACAAATAAAAGCAACCTGGCAACCCGGTCTTAAAGCTTTTAAGAAGATACGTGCCAAATACTTGCTTTATAAAGATTTCCCTGCTTAAGTCTCCCAAGCTGAATGCAAGCTTTTTTTGTAGCCATATATAATTTTCTGCATCGTAATAAGGTGCTGTGCTGGCTATTATTTATAATCAGCTTTGCCTTCTGGGTATTTTGTGCAACACAAATACGTTTCAAAGAAGATATAAGTAGCATGCTGCCCGATAGCAAAGCTATCAGGGCAATGAACGATGTAGTCAGTCACACGCAGGCAGGCGAACAAATAATATTCACACTGTCGCTGAGAGATACCAACGCAACAGATCCTGATAGTTTGGTTTCTGCAGCAAATAGCCTGCAGCGGCAACTATTGGCAAAGTTTGCACCTTATATCGATACTATCATACTACAACCCGGCGGGGGTATTGAAGAATCGCTGCTTGATATTTTTAAAAATAAGCTCCCCCTTTTTCTTAATAAAGCCGACTATGTAAAGCTCGATACGTTATTACAGCAAAAACATATTACTGCAACGCTTGAGAATAACAGGAAGATACTGATGTCGCCTGCAGGCGTTGTTTACAAGCAATTGGTAGCGCAAGATCCGGTAGGTATATCATCACTGGCATGGACTAAGCTCAAAACACTGCAGGTAGATTCTTCTTACGAAAGCTATGATGGCTATTTGTTTACAGGGCAGTTGAAGCAGCTTACCTTCTTCCTGAAGCCCTTACATAAAGCATCGGAAACCGGGACTAATGCAAAATTTTTCAAACAGGTTGATGAATTATTAGGTGGGTGGCAAAAAGAACATGTCGGTGTGCATGTCAATTATTTTGGTGGTCCGGCAGTTGCAGCAGGCAACGCATCGCAACTACGTACCGATACGATACTTACATTATCTGTTACTGTTATATTGCTGTTAGCGCTTACCTGGTATTTCTTCCGTCGTAAGCGTACACCGTTGATACTCTTGATACCCGTTTTATACGGTGCGGCGATGGGCATGGGTATAGTTTACCTGGTACAGGGCTCACTTTCTATTATTGCATTGGGTGCGGGCGCTATCATACTGGGTATCGCTATCGATTTTTCTATACATTTCTTATCGCACAGGCGCCACACTCATTCTATACAGGAAACCATTGCCGATCTTGCACAGCCATTAACCATTGGCAGCTTCACTACTATAGCTGCATTCTATTCTTTGCATTGGGCGCATACGCCTATATTGCAAGATCTCGGTTTGTTTGCCGCAGTAAGCCTAGCAGGTGCAGCTTTATGTACACTTATTTTCTTGCCACACTTTCCATTAGGTGAACATAAAGAAACAAAGCCTACCATTTTCGATAAGATAGCCCTTTGGCAACCCGAACGTAATAAATGGCTGGTACTATCTATTTTCATGCTTACACCTGTTATGTTTTATTTTGGCAGGCATATACAATTCGATAGTGACCTGATGCATCTGAATTACTTATCGCCTGAAATGCAGAAGGCGCAGGATGAGGTAAGCAAAGCAAATGCAATTTCCCTCAGTTCGATATTTCTGGTAGCACATGCAGAAGACCAGGATGGCGCATTAAATAAACTGGAACGCATACAGCCGCTTGTGCAAGACATTCTTGCCAAAGGCTGGGTGAGGGGAGTATCCGATCCTGTTATTTTATTACCATCAAAACAGGAGCAGCAAAATCGTATTGATAGATGGAATAGCTTTTGGACGGAAGAACGAAAGCAATCTGTACTGCAAAATGTACAAACCGCTGCATTGCAAACAGGCTTCAATGCAGATGCCTTTATAGGTTTCAACCAAACGCTGAATAGTAACTACGAACCTTTTACAACTGAAGAAACTGCTTTACTTAAATCGCTATATCCCGGTAGCTTCACTGCCGATTCTGCTAATCAATATGCCATAGCATCATTAAAGGTTGCACCTGCACACCGCAAACAGGTATTCGATTATCTATCACAACAAAATACCGTCACTGTTACCGACAGGCAGCAGGGAGCAACGCAACTGGTGGATATACTGAATAAGGATTTCACCAATATTGCTATTTATTCATCCCTCATTGTATTCTTCGCACTATTGATAGGGTATGGCCGTATTGAACTTGCTATCATTTCTTTTCTGCCTATGGTCATATCATGGATATGGATTTTGGGGCTTATGTCACTGCTTGGTTTGAAGTTTAATATAGTTAACATCATCATCTCTTCACTCATCTTTGGCCTTGGTGATGATTACGCCATCTTTACGATGGATGGCCTGATAGAGAAATACAAATATGGCAACCGTAAGTTGGAGTCTGTAAGGGCTGCTGTATATGTTTCGGTTGCTACGGTTATTATTGGTTTGGGTGTATTGCTATTGGCAAAACACCCTGCGCTGCGTTCTATAGCATTTATATCTGTTACTGGCTTGGTATGTGTGTTGTTGATATCGCAAACTATACAACCTTTGCTATTCAACTGGTTCATACAAAAGCGCGCAGATAAAAAGTTTCTGCCATTTACGCTATGGAGTTTCAGCAAATCTGTTTTTGCCTTTGCGTACTTCTTTACGGGTTCTATGGTACTTACAGTACTTGGTGTTATACTCACTAAGTTATGGCCATTCAATAAGAAGAAAGCCAGGTATTGGTTCCATGCATGGGTGAGCAGGTACACATGGAGCATGATGTATATTATGAGCAACCTTACCAAGAAAGTATATAATCTTTCTGGTGAAGACTTTCAGAAACCTGCTGTGTACATTGCTAATCATGGCTCTTTTTTAGATATACTGATCACAACAATGCTGCATCCTAAACTGGTACTCATGACCAATCGCTGGGTATGGAAGTCACCGGTTTTTGGTGCGGTCGTACGTATGGCTGAATATTATCCTGTAGCTGATGGCGCAGAAGATAGTATTGAGCCATTGCAGGATTTAGTCAATCGCGGCTATTCAATAATGGTTTTCCCCGAAGGAACCCGTTCTTATGATGATAATATGAAACGTTTTCACAAGGGGGCTTTCTTCATTGCAGAAAAATTAAAACTGGATATTGTTCCTGTCATTCTACACGGGGTACAATACTGCATGCAAAAAGGTGACTGGTTACTGAAAGACGGGCACGCATCGGTGCATATCTATCCGCGCATCAAACTCACCGACACACAATACGGTACTACGTATAGTGAACGTACAAAACTTATCAGCAGGTGGATGCGCAACGAATATGCGCAAATAAAACAAGGTATAGAACAGCCTGTATATTATAAAGAACAGTTGCTACGCAGTTATACATATAAAGGCCCGGTGCTGGAATGGTATTGCAGAATAAAAATCAAATTGGAAAACTATTACCAGCCTTTTCATGACTTGTTACCACGCGAAGGTAAGTTCTACGACCTGGGTTGTGGCTATGGTTTCATGACCTACATGCTGCACTGGTCGGCTCCCAAACGTGAGTTTATTGGTATCGATTACGATGAAGATAAGATAGAAACAGCACAGCATAATTTTATGCGCGATGAGCATATATGCTTTAAACAAGGTGATTTAACACAGGTACAATTGGATAAGTGCGATGGGGTTATCATAAGCGATGTACTGCACTATCTTTTACCTGAAAAGCAAAATGAATTGATAGAAAAGGCCATCGCTGCTTTGAACCCTGGTGGTACGCTCATCATTCGCGATGGTGTTGCTGAGCTGCAACAGCGTATAAAAGGCACTAAACTTACCGAGCTATTATCAACCAAAATATTCGGCTTCAATAAAACTGCTAACGATCTGCATTATATCAGACAATCGGATATTGAGGCAATTGCTGCAAAGCATAACATGAGCTTACAAATAATAGATAACAGCAAACGCACTGCCAACCTGATATTTGTATTAAGGAAGAACGCTTAGAAGGAATGGTCTCTGCGGCTATTGATCATCATGCTAACCACCCATAGCACTGTGCCAAATAGCCATAGTATAATGATATGAGGTACCACGTCTTTAAAACTGCCATTACGCAGTATTATCTGGTTAATAGCATCCAGGCTCCAGTGCATGGGCGATATCATAGCAACCTTCTGCATCATGCCGGGCATTAGTTCTATCGGTATCCATATACCGCCCAATGCAGAAAATATAACAATGATGATAGATGCAAAAGGCAATGCCTGGTTAATGGTCTTGAATATGGCTGCAGCAAAATAGCCAAATGATGTAGCTGCAAAGCCAATGAATAATGTTACAGGTATCAATACCCAGGCGTGCGCACCTAATTGTAGCGCAGGTAATCCCAGGTAAGGAATTACCCATATACCTATGCATATCATACATGCAAACTGCATTGAACACAAAAAGGTATTGAATAAGATCTTCCCGATAGTAACAAAACGTTGCGTGCCGGGTATTATCTGTACTCTCAGTGAGCTACCTTCTTCACGCTCTCTTATTACATGCGATATAATAGGTATTACGATAAAGAACATGCCGAATATAGCCCAGGCGGGCACATTGTGCTGTACCGAATTGATGGAGTGTAAATATTCCTTCCCTGCCAATGCTTCTTCTCTAACCCCTATGCCTTTGAATACCTGTTTGAAATCTTGCTGCTCTGTTGTATCATCTTCTGATTCACCTCCCATTTTGGATAGACGCGCAACCAGCATGTTACTGCATG